>DATEHD010000432.1:0-7137 GCA_035279765.1 Candidatus Krumholzibacteriia bacterium
CCTCCCCCGCCGCCCCCGCCGCCGTCCGGTGGTGATGTCGCGCTCGGGCTTCTGTCGGATCTGACGCCGCTCGGCAATCTGTACGCGCCGGCGGACAACTGGTGGAACCTGCGCGTGGATACGGCACCGCTCGACCCCAACAGCCCGAGCATCATCTCGACCATTCGCAGCTACGAATCCACCGGCGGGCGCATGCACCCGGACTTCACGCCGAGCTACGGCATTCCGTACTGCGTCGTGGACAACTCGACACCGCTCGTGCCCGTAAGCCTCGGCAACACCAGCGAGAGCGACAAGGGTGCTCCCGGCTATCCGACGGGATATCCGATTCCCGAGGCGGCGAAAACCAATCTGCGCTACATCGAGAACTCGGGCGGCACGGATGGTGATCGTCACCTTCTCATGTACAACCGTGACAATCACATGGTGTACGAGCTCTCGTACGCGTCGTACTCGGGTGGTTGGTCGGCGGGATACGGTGCCATCTTCAAAGTGGATTCCAACTACCGTCGTCCGGACGGGTGGACATCCACCGATGCAGCGGGTCTGTGTGTGCTGGCGGGACTGGTTCGCTACGACGAAGTGTACGGACCCAATCCGATTCAACACGCGATTCGCTGCTCAATCAAGCGCACCAACAAGTACGTGTGGCCGGCGTCCCACACCGGTGCCACGGACGCGGGTGCGCCACCGCTCGGAATGCGAATGCGGCTCAAAGCCTCTGTCGACATCTCGGGATATCCGGCGCCGATACGCAAGATCTTCCAGGCGATGAAGACCTATGGCGTCATTGTCGCGGATCGCGGTGGCAACATGTACGTCCAGGGCACGCTGGATGCGCGCTGGGACAACAACGTGTTGAACCCCGCGTTCCACAGCCTGGATGCGAGTGATTTCGAAGTGATCAAGCTCGGCTGGAAACCGACTTCGTAAGTCGAAGTCTCTCCGGCCGGGGCGCGTCGCCGGCGGTGGGCCACACCCTCAGGCCCACCGTTGGCGGCGTTTTTTTATTTCCCGTCGGACCAGGGAAGAGACTTGTTGGCGAGTGCGCGCTTTCCAGTGATGAGATGGTAGAGATACGCGCCAACGCACAGGCGCCCGAAGATGAGCAATGCAAGAACGAAAAGCACAATCAGCTGCAGCGTCCATGCGAGCTCGTCGTGCCCTTTCAGCATGGCGAGGCCGATGCCCAGCATGAATGTCGCGGCGAGTCCCTGTGAGAAACGGCGCGGCGCGGGCGCCGGGCCGATGGGCGCGTGCCCGATCTTCTTCAGGAACAAACGGTCGTAGATCGCGTCGAACGGATTGAAGCGCGGCATGAGCACGTTCCACCACAGGACGGCCGACAGCGCGAGAAAAAACCAGCCCGTCTCGATCAGAATTCCCAGGCAGACAAGAACGGCAATGACGCGCGGCTGCCACATCAGCGCCGGGTACTGGTACTCGCACGCGGCGACGGTAGTATTGGTAAAGCCCTGCTGGCGAACGAAGTTGAGATTGGCACCCATATAATAGAGGAACGCCGTTTGTGTTCAGGGCGACGGCGCGCCGTACTGCAGACGCACGAGGGTCGCGCCACACTCGGGCGTTCCCGTCACCGCCACAACAAAGAGTCCGTCGAACTCTTTCTCGTCGAGATCCGCAATCTTCGGACCGCCCGCCTCGGCGATGAGCAGCGGCACCGTGTTGCTGTGCCCCACCACCAGCACTGCCTGGCCCCGGTGATCGTGGAGAATTCGTTGGATGAGCGCAGCGCACTCTTGGGCGGGATATGTCTCGGGCATGACGTTGGCAAGCGCCGCCGCCGGCAGGGCCGTGTCGCGAGCACGGCGGGTATCGCTCACGTAGATCGCGCGCAGCGTCGCCATCTTGGTGGCTTCGGCGAGATCCTGCGCGCGCTTCTGTCCGGCGGCGGAAAGTGAGTCGGCTGTCCCGGCACGATCGGCGTGACGCACAATGATGATTGTCGTGACGGGACCGTCGCAGGGCTTCTGTTTTCCCAACGTCTGGGTCGCAGCGGGCGACACCAACAGCGACGCCACGAGCGCGCAAGCTGCAGCAAACCGGTTGATCATCGTGATACGTCGCACCGCTAGTTGAATGTCAGCACCGCGAAGATGATTGCGGTGATTCCCAACGCGAACGCAATCTTGCCGGCGGTCTGGATGCGCGCCAATGCAGCCATGTCGCCTTTTTTGACGCGGGTTTCGAGGAGACTGATGTAACCCACAGTGATTGTCAGCAGCACAACCGCTGTCAGCTTGAACATGAAAGTCCGCGGCAGCGTGCTGAAGCCGCTCCAGCGCGTGAAGACCATGGTGATGCCCGTGGCCCAGAGGAGGGCGAGCCCGATCTTCCCCACCTTGCTCATGGCGAGCGGGAAGCGCCCGAGAACCGCCTTCTCCGGCGCCTGGGCTTTCGACATGAGCGCCGCCATGATGATGTTTGCGAACGGAACGGAAAGTCCCATCGCCAGACCGATGAAATGAAGCATCAGCAGGATCTTGTTGAACACGTAAAGCACGGGCACCTCCGGAAACGGTTACTGCGCTGTCTCACTTCCCATGAATGAAATCATCGACCGCCGAGATAAACATGCCCGGCTGGTCGACGAACGTCATGTGCCCGCTATCGGGCAGGATGACGAGCCTGGAGCCGGGAATCTTTGCCTGCATGTCCTTTGCGATGGACGGGTCGACTTCGTCGTGATCGCCCACCGTGATCAGCGTGGGCACCGTGATGGTGCCGAGCCTGTCGCCATATTCCACCGAAGAGAGATTTCCGTCCACGACGAACTCTCCGTGTGAGCCCCACATTTCGCGGTAGAGCGCCCACGACGTCCCCGCGAAGCCCGGGTCATAGTTCGGGTCCGGGTGCTTCTGATAAAGGTACGGAAAATAACCCTCACCCCACGCCGCCTTCATGTACTCGTCGGTGTAGCGATTCTTCTCATAGTCCTTGCCGTGACCGAACAGCCCGGCCTTTTCCATCTTCTCGATGCGGCCGCGCAACTCCGGTGACATGTTCGCCAGCATCTGTTTGAACACGTCGTTCAACATTTTCGTGCTGTGGAACGTGCTGCACAAAATGAGATGGGTGAGGTTCTGCTGGTACTTGAGCGCGTAGGCCTCCGCCAACACCCCGCCGTAGGAATGGCCGAGCAGGCTCATCTTCCCCAGGTTGAGCGCCGTGCGCACGGCCTCGACGTCTTCCACCATGTTCTCCACCGTGTAGCCCGACGGATCCTCGAGCGTTGTCGAGCGTCCCGAGCCGCGCTCGTCGATGAACACGAGCCGGTTGGTGCGTGCAAGGGGAAGCAGATACGGAAGCAGGTAGTCGTGCGATGCGCCCGGCCCGCCGTGAACGATCATCAGCGGTTCGCCCCTGCCCAGCACCGTGTAGTAGATCATCACACCGTTGGCGTCGACAAAGCCCTCTTCCATCTTGTAGAGATTGGTCGCGTGCTGGGAAAGCTTCGGCGTGGCCCGGTTGGGACGGCTCACGCATGCGGACAACGCGACGGAGAGCAACAACGCAACGCAAACAATCTTCCTCATGACTTGCCTCCACCTTCGTCGAAGAAGACGAGAAGATCTGTCACGGGCGGCGTGCGATCGAGTTGTCGCAACATGGTCACGATCTGCCCGCGGTGATAGGTTGAATGATTGAGTGTATGCTGCATGGCACGCAGGTAGGAATACTCCCAGTGCTCTTCCTTGCGATTCACGTACGAGAACGTGCTCGTGAGTTTTTCGTCGGAGATGGTGGCGAGAAAGAGGCGGCGCTCCTGGTCGAGCTCATTCCAGCGTGACTCGACCGCCGTGACATCGGGAAAGTCCTTCTCGTCGAGAACCGTTTTGGGAGACTCGCCCACCCAGCGCCGGAACCACACCCACTCAGCCCACAGCGTATGCACGAGTGTGCCGCGAACTCCGCCGTGGCTGCTACGCAGATCGCGCTGGAATTCTTCGTCGGTCAGAAGACGGCAGGCGGTGAGAATACGATCGTTCGCCCAGCGATTGAAGGCGAACAGGGTGCGGATTTCGATAACGTCCATGGGTGAGCCGGGGTCGTGCTGTGGTCGGCGAGTATAGCACGCCCCGGCTCACGCCATGCTACACCACCTTGTTGGGGCGGCTGCGCGGCCGGTTGTCGGTCGGCTTTTCGTCGGCCACCGGAGCGCTGGGCCCCTTGGGCGCTCCGCGCTTGCGTGCGAATTCCTGCGGCGGAGTCGGCGTGTGATCCCCCGCGTCGGATTTCTCATGGTTCTCGCCGTACATGTCGCGCAGCTCCTTCTTGGCCGCTTCGAGGCGCGCGCGCAGCATCTCCACGTGGCTGACGAGCGCGCTGAGCACGCTCATGGAGGAGTGAAAGGGCGACGCATCCAGCCGCTTGCTGGCGTCGGCGGACAGTTTGAGCGACTTCGCGATGGCGCGCGCACTCTTCATCTGGAGCAGGCGCGGATCGAGATCCATCGTCCCTTTCGAGATCAGCTCTTTGGTCTCGAGCTCGGGCTCGCCCTTGCGCGTGTGCAACCGCGCGTCCTTGGATGGAGCTCGCGGCGTCTTCCTGGGCGGCGTTCTGGACGTGGTCTTGGTGGCCGCCTGGTTGCGAGCGCGTGCCTTCGACTTTTTCATGATTCCCTCCGCGGTTGTAGTGGTGGGTGGCGACTCGTGAAAGATAGCGGTCGTCGTCACGGATTGCGCGCCGCGGAGCAAGAATCAGAAGAATACTGTAGCTGGTGAGCGCGATGGGCGCGGTTCCGGCCGCTTATGCAGGCGAGAAAATAAGGCCGCTCCGGGCCAGATTCGAGGACGTCACCATATCGTCACGCTTGCGCGAGCGTCTTCCGTTCTTGCTCTTGGCAGCCGTGCGGCGATATTCGCTGACGGCTCCGGCGCTGTGACGCCGATTGGGTTCTTCGTCGATGGCCTCGCCGTAGAGCCTGGCCAGCTCGATCTTCGCCGCCTCGAGGCGCGCCTTCTGGCGGTCGAGGAACGCGATGAGATGGTCGAGAGCCGCCATGGCAGCGAGATAGGGAGCGGTGCCCAGATTCTCGCTGGCGTCCGCCGCTTTCTTGAGCGACCTGGCAATGGCGCGCGCCGTCTTCATGCGGCCCAGACCGTTTTCGATATCGATGGTGCCGCGGCGCGTCGTCACGCGCGTGCGCACCTTCTTCTTTGTCGTCGTACGATTGCGATTTGCTTTTCGTGTGGTCTTCTTTTTCATGTTTCACCTCCATGTAGTCGGCTTACGACAGAACCTAATACATGGGCGCACCCGGTGTTTGCCGGAACAAGGTAGGCGCGGCACGCGGGAGGGCACGGCGTGACAGGTGAATTCGGTAGACGAGATTGGGGGTGAGGACAGTCGCGCTAGCGGGGGCGCTCCTGGTAGAGCCCGAGCACGTTTCCGTCGGGATCCGCGAAGAGCGCGAACCATTCCGGCGCATTCTTGTCGAGCGCGGTGACGATCCTTCCACCGCTGGCCTCCACAATCTTGCTGCTGGCGGCGACGTCGTCGACCATGATGAAGAGCAGCAATCCCGGTGTTGGCGATGACGGACGTCCTGTCACCCAGGCGCCGCTCACTTCTCCGACACCATCGTCAAAGGCCATCGAGCCATCTCCGCGTGTGCGCGTCTTCCAGCCGCAGACCTTCTGATAGAAGGCCACCGAGCGTTCGATATCGGTCGTGGGAATCTGGAGATAGCAGATCTTGCCGTGGGCGTATTTGGGAGACATGCCCGCGATTCTGGGCCAGTCGCGGCAAAACTTCAAGACCGCCCCTGCCAGCCCCGCGTCGCGCCAAAATCTGTCGCATTAACCTCTGCCGCGCGGTGTTCAATCCGTTGATAGCCAAACGCGGCCAACATGCGATCAGGAGTGATGCATACCATGTGGAAGCAGCAGGTTCACCTTCTTGCGGTCCTCGCACTCGGCTTGATGTCGAGCGCGGCCGCAGCGGATCCGCCTTCGGGCGTTGATCTTTCCGGCACCTGGGTCTTGAACCAGAAACTCTCCGATGACCCGCAAGCCATGATGAAGGCTGGCGGCTATGGCGGCCACCACGGTGGTGGCTCCGGTAATCACGGTGGAGGCGGCGGCAACGGTGGCGCTCCCGGCCAGCACATGGGCGAGTTTGCGCCGCAGAAGCTCATCATCGTCGAGGCCGGCGACAAAGTCGTGATGATTCCCGAAGGCCGCGACAGCGTCACCGTCATTCCCGACGGCAAGGAGCACGATCGTCAGACGCCGGCGGGTGTCGCCAAAATAGAGGCGAGCTGGACCGACGTCGCGCTGCAGGTGAAGATGACTTCACCCATGGGACACGAAGCGACACGCCTGTATCGCATCAACTCCGATGGCCGCCTGGAGGTCGTTACCCAGCTTCCTGCTCCCCCCAACAGCAACGAGAAGCCGCGCGAGATCGTGATGCGCTACGACGAAGCACCCACGAAAGCAAGCGCAGCGCCCGCGAAAGCGAACTGAGCATCTGCAAAACGAAAGGCACAGGGGGCCTCGCCGACCGGCGGGGCCTCTTTTCTTTGGGCTAGTGGAAGAAGAAATGCGCGAGCTGTCTCTCGAGGCCAAAGTAGATGATGAGTGTCGCGACAATGTCGAAGGCCGCGTGCATCACGACGAGAAACCAGATCTGCCGCGTCGCGACAAAGATGATTCCGTCGATGATTGCGAAAATGCCCGCCTGCTCCACACCCGGCCAGCCCTGCTCGGGATAGTGTGCAGCGCCAAACAGAACGGACGTGAATAAAATGGTCGCGACGAGCGCCACCCGCGAGGTCCCGATGAACTTCCCGAGCCGCTCGAACAGAAAACCGCGGGCGAGAACTTCTTCAAAGAAACCGGCGAACGTCAGCGAGGTGAATATCAGCTCCCACATCGCGCGCTTGTTGTGGACCACGTACTGGTAGTGCGCGTTGAGGTCGGGTGCATGCAGGAGCGGCATCATGATTGTCTTCGAGAAAAGCTTCTCGGCCGCGCCTGCCAGGATTCCACCCGCGATCAGCAAGGCCCAGCTCTTCGGGCGACGGAATCCCAGGTCTCCCCAGGGAACGCCCGCCCACCATGCCCACACCAGGACGAGTGGCGCCGCAATGCGCGGCCCCACGAGGTATGC
>DATEHD010000433.1:0-2271 GCA_035279765.1 Candidatus Krumholzibacteriia bacterium
TGTGGAGCACGGCGACGTGGGCGTGGTTTCGTTCACGGGTTCGTCGGAAGTGGGGCGCCTGATCGGCGAGAAGTGCGGCCGTTCGCTCAAGCGCGTATCGCTCGAGCTGGGTGGCAAGAACGCGCAGATCGTCATGGAGGACGCGGACCTCGAGCTCGCGCTGGAAGGCGTGCTGTGGGGGGCCTTCGGCACCACGGGACAGCGCTGCACCGCGACCAGCCGGCTGCTTCTGCACAAGCCCATCAAGAAGAAGTTCGTCGAGATGCTTACCGAGCGCGTGAAGACCCTGCAGCTCGGTAACGGGCTCAACGCGGGCGTGCAGGTGGGGCCGTGTGTCAGCAAGGCGCAGCGCGACACGGTGCACCGCTACGTGCAGATCGGCAAGAATGACGACCGTGCCACGCTTCTGTGTGGCGGCGATTTCTACACCCGGGGCGAATGTGAAAAGGGCTGGTTCTACGCGCCCACCATCTTCGACAACGTCACGCGCTCGATGCGTATCGCGCGCGAGGAGATTTTCGGGCCGGTGCTCGCCGTGCTCGAGGTCAGGGACCTCGACGACGCCATTGAGACGCTCAACGACACCGACTACGGTCTCTCCAGCTCCATCTACACGCGCGACGTGAACGCGGCGTTCCGCGCCGTGCGCGACATCGAGTCCGGGATCACCTACGTCAACGGACCGACCATCGGCGCGGAGGTGCAGCTTCCGTTCGGCGGCGTCAAGAACACAGGCAACGGACACCGTGAGGCGTCGCACACAGTGCTCGACATCTTCACCGAGTGGAAATCAGTTTACGTGGACTACAGCGGCCGCCTGCAACGCGCGCAGATCGATACCAGCGCGACATCGTAAGGAAGGCCCTGCATGACAACGGCAGCGAAGCAGTGGATCTATTCGTTCGGCAGCGGGAGCGCGGAAGGCGGCAGCGAGCTGCGCGAGCTCCTGGGCGGCAAGGGCGCCAACGTCGCCGAGATGGCGCGGCTGGGGATTCCGGTTCCGCCGGGATTCACGTTGACCACCGAGGTGTGCACGTACTTCATGCGCCACGAGGGCGGCTATCCGGAGGGCCTCACGGAAGCGGTGGCCGCCAACCTGGAGAAGCTCGAGTCGGTGACGGGGAAGCGCTTCGGCGACGCCGCCAATCCGCTTCTGGTCTCGGTGCGCTCCGGCGCGCGCGTCTCGATGCCGGGCATGATGGACACCGTGCTCAACCTGGGACTGAACGATGTCACGGTCAAAGGTCTGGCCGGGCGCACAAACAATGCGCGCTTCGCCTTTGACAGCTATCGGCGCTTCATCCAGATGTACGGCGACGTGGTCATGGGTGTGCACTCGTCGCGCTTCGAGCACGTCCTTGCGGAGGCGCGCAAGCAATCGAAGGTGAACGACGACGCCCATCTGCCCGCTTCCGTGCTGGAAACGCTGGTGGGGCAGTACCGGGCACTCGTGCGCGAGGCTGCCGGTGTGGACTTCCCGCAGGATCCGCAGGAGCAGCTCTGGGGTGCCATTGCCGCGGTGTTCCGCTCCTGGAACTCACCGCGCGCCATTTCCTACCGCGAGATGAACGAATATCCCGATGACTGGGGCACTGCCGTCAATGTGCAGACGATGGTGTTCGGCAACATGGGCGACGACTGCGCCACGGGTGTTGCGTTCACGCGCGATCCGTCCTCGGGCGCAAAGCAATTCTGCGGCGACTACCTCATCAATGCGCAGGGCGAGGACGTGGTCGCCGGTATCCGCACGCCTGTGAACGTGAACGGAACTCCCGACAGCCTGGAAAAGAAAATGCCCGCGCTCTATGCCGAGCTTCTCTCCATCGCGGGCCGCCTCGAGGACCACTATCACGACGTGCAGGACATCGAGTTCACCATCGAGTCCGGGCGTCTGTGGATGCTGCAGACTCGGAGCGCCAAGCGCACGGGACGCGCCGCCGTTCGTTGCGCCGTGGAAATGGTGAAAGAAGGGCTGATCGACACGCGCACCGCCGTGCGTCGCGTGACGCCGCAGCAGGTCGATCAGCTGTTGCACCCGACCATCGATGCGAAGCAGGCTCCCACGCCCATCGCCATCGGGCTCCCGGCGTCGCCGGGCGCGGCGTCGGGGAAGATCGTCTTCCACGTCGAGCGCGCGGTGGAGCTCTCCAAGGAAGGCGTCGCGGTGGTGCTGGTACGTTCCGAGACCTCGCCGGAGGATATCGACGGCATGCGCGTGGCGCGGGCGATCCTCACCGCCACCGGCGGCATGGCGTCCCACGCGGCGCTGGT
>DATEHD010000434.1:0-6505 GCA_035279765.1 Candidatus Krumholzibacteriia bacterium
GTCCCATCGAAGTTCACGCGCTTGTGCGAGGTGTCGCAGAAGGGCTTGTTGGCCGACTGTCCGCAGCGGCACAGCTTGTAGCGCTCGGGGTGCGGAAATTCTTTTCCCTGGCGCCACTCGAGTGACTCGCCTTTCTCGTTGGTCACGATGTGCTGATTGGCAAGCGGCGTCCCGCCCTCGACGAGATAAGGTCCGTTCGCAATGATCGTGATCTTCGGTTTGTTTGTATCCATGGCTTCGCTCCTCCCTCATCGGCGCAATTCCGCGCTCTACGGCTCATACGACGCGCACCGCCAGACACGTGATGTCATCCTCGCGGCGCGTTTCTCCCGTGAAGCGATCCACGCGGTCGAGCATGGAACGAATCACGTCCCCGGCGCTCGTACCGCCTAATTCACCCACCGCCGCCACCACGCGTTTGTCACCGAACTCCATTCCCGATTCGTTCTGGGCATCGAGAAGTCCATCCGAGAAGACGAACAGAATGTCGCCCGGCTCTATTGTGATGGTTCCCGATTGATGGGTGGTGTGACGAACGACGCCGAGCGGCAGGCCGCCTGTCTCCAGGCGCTCGATGGTGCCATCCGCGCGGCGCAGCACGGGAAGCTCGTGGCCCGCGTTGACGTACTGGAGCACGCGTTTCTCGACGTCGAGCTCGGCGAGAAACGCCGTGGTGAAGCGCTGGCCGTCGAGACTTCGCGTGCATGTGAACTCGTTCAAACGTTCCACGAGCGGCAGCGGCGAATCGAAATCGCGCGCGCACGAATGCAAACATCCCTGCAATGACGCCATCAGAATGGCGGCCGGAACGCCCTTGCCCGCGACGTCGGCAACCACCAGCAGCAATCGTTTCCCCTCGTCGTCGAGGAGGAAGGCGTCGTAGTAGTCGCCCGACACCGTATTGGCCGGGCGCGTCGTGAAGCTCAAGTCGACACCCGGAACCACGGGAGGCGTTTCCGGTGAAAGCCAGCGCTGGATGTCACGCGCGATCTGGAGGTCGCGCTTCATGGTGACACGATCCGACAACTCGAGCACCAGCAGCACCAGCAGCAAAAGGAAGCTCAGGGGGCGAAAATCGAAATCGATGTGCACGCTCTGCACGTGGAAGTGAAAATCGCCGATGGCGGCGAGGAGCAATGCGAGCACCAGCGCCACGCGGCGCGAGGGCGAGAGCTTCATCACGATGGCCCAGAACCACGCGTTCGCCACGCGCATGAACCACCCGATACCGCGGCCTTTCTTGAGCTCTCCCAGGTCGATGTCCTGGCTGTAGAACTCGTAGCTGCTGCGCGCTTCCACGCGGAACTGATTCCAGAGCTGTTGCGTCTCGAGGCCGTCGGAGAGACGTTGCCAGAAACGATTGACCGCGCGCGGCCGCCGTTCCGGGGGCGTGTCCGATGGGACGTTGTTGCGTGTCAACTCGAGGGAACCTCCATCATTCTCATTCCTCTAGTAGACCACTGGATGGCTGATCCAGTTTCCTCCCCACACGACCCAGAGCTTCACATCGGGTCCGTAGCCGAGCGCCGGATCCAAGTCGAAGCCCTCTGAATCGGTACACCCGAAGCAGATTTCCGCCGGATTTGCAGTCGACACAACGAACTCGACACCCCAGCGCCAATCATGTCGCAGCGGGAGATCGACGGAACCCGTGGTGGCGCTGGGCGCATCGCCATTGAGCAACTGGAACTGAACGTGAAGCGTTCCCGCTTGCGCGGTTTGGAACGGTCCCGCGCTGGAATGGCGCTTGTCGATGTCGACCGATTGCTGCTGCTGGCCAAAGACGCCCGGCGATTCCCATGTCACGCGCACGCGCGGGTACACGTCAGATTCGAATACATCGGCGGAAAAGCCGATCTGGGCTTCCGTTTCCTCTCCGCAGGCAGGAAGTAACAGCAGAAACGCGGCGACTATGAGCAGAACAGGATGAAATGGCGATGGGAAGCGCATGAGAGACCCTTTCACCGGGGCAGGCAGATGGAGAATAGCATGGCCACGACTCACCCGGCCATATCCGCCCGTGGTACACTCTGGCACCTCGCAAAGCTGTGCCGCCAACACGGAGAGTGCCCCGATGAAAACGCAACTCGCCGCTTCCCTCCTCTTCTTCTCAATCGTTGTCCACCCAGGAACGAGCCGCGCCGCATGGGTTACGAACGGCAACGCCCTGTGCACCTTCGCCACCGACCAGGTCGACGAAGCCATTGTCTCCGACGGGGCCGGCGGCGCCATCGTGGTGTGGGAGGACTTTCGTAATTTCAGTAACTACGACATCTATGCGCAGCGCATCAATGCGTCCGGCGCTGTCCTGTGGACGGCCGACGGCGTCGCCATCTCCACGGCAACCGGCAATCAGAGCTTTCCCGTGGTGGTTTCCGACGGTGCCGGCGGTGCGATCATCGCGTGGGCGGACAATCGCGGTACCGACCGCGACATTTATGCGCAGCGCATCAACGCGGCCGGCGTGGTGCAGTGGACCGCCAACGGGGTCGGCATTTGCACGGCGAGCCGGGGCCAGGACAATGCCACGATTGTGGCGGACGGAAGCGGCGGTGCCATCATCACGTGGCAGGACAATCGTAACAATACCGACGATAACGTGTTCGCGCAGCGTATCAACTCGACCGGTGCGGTGCAGTGGGTGGCTGGCGGCGTCGTCGTTTGCAGCGCGACGGGCGACCAGGACTTTCCCTCGCTTGCCTCGGATGGTGGCGGCGGAGCGATCATTGCGTGGCAGGACCTTCGCCTCAGCGCCGCGACCCACATCTACTCGCAACGACTCAATGCATCCGGTGTGGCGCAGTGGACGGCCAATGGCGTCGCCATATGCACCGCCGTGAACAATCAGTTTCAGCCGCTCGTGACATCGGATGGAGCCGGCGGCGCGATTGTCACGTGGAATGATGCGCGTGTGGGCATCACCACGTCCGACATCTACGCCCAGCGCATCAACTCGACGGGGACCGTGCAGTGGGCGGTCAACGGTGTTGCCCTGTGCACCGCCACCGACGATCAGTACACCAAGTCCGTCGCCACCGATGGCGCGGGCGGCGTGATCGCCGCGTGGTGGGACCGCCGCAGCGGCGGCCGCGACATCTACGCGCGACGCATCGATTCCACCGGGACTCCGCAGTGGACCGCAGACGGCGTTGCGCTGTGTACGGCTACCGACGAGCAGAGCCTCCCGACCATCGCTCCCGACGGCGCCGGCGGAGCGATCGTGACGTGGTCTGACAACCGCGTCTTTCCTTTCGACATCTACGCCCAGAAAGTCAACTCGGCCGGCACGGTGCAATGGACGCCCAATGGCGTCATTCTGTGCGGCGCCGCTGATGAGCAACTGACACCAGTGGTGGCAGCAGACGGTGGCGGTGGCGCGATCGTGGCGTGGCAGGACCTTCGTAACGGCTCCGACACCGACATCTATGCGCAGCGCGTCAGCTCGAGTGGCACCATTCCCACTGCGGTGAGCTCGCTCACTCCCGCGCTTGCGCTCATCGTCGGCGACAATTATCCCAACCCGTTCGCGGCCGGAACGTCCTTCGACGTCACCACGAAGCGTGAGTCAGCAATCACCGTCGATGTGTTCGATGTGGCGGGCCGTCGCGTACGCCACGCCGATCTTGGCCACATGAGCTCAGGCTGGCGCCAGGTGAGTTTCGACGGACGTGATAATGCCGGCCACCTGCTCCCCAGCGGCGTGTACTTCTATAGAGTCGAAGCGACGGGAACAACAGTCACGAAGAAGATGGTGATTTCGAGATAGCGCCCGGCGTGCTCAGAGGCCATCAAATGATTACCGCCGTCCTCCGGTTGAAGCGCGCCTACGGGAAGGAGTACACTATACGAGGCAGTTAACACGCCTTCATATCCCGAGGAGGGCAAGCACATGAACCGAGTGATACCCGTGGTTTTGCTCGCAGTGGTGACTTTTCTGCCTTTCGCAATCGCACACGCGTCCGATGAGATCGCTCCCAATGGCTATGCGTGCGTGCTCGACGGAAGCCTGGTGGTTCCGCATATCAATCCATACTATCCAGGTTGGGTAGGCCGCATCGATCTGAAACTGAGCGCGACCAACGAGCTCTCGTACGACATGTACGAATGCGCCGAGCTGCAAAATTACGAAGTCCACATCCATGGTCCGGCGCTCAACGGGGCGATCGGACCTGTCATCTTCACCATTCCTCCCCTCCCTCCGGATCAGCGTTTCAGGCGCACCGGGGTGCTCGGCACACTCAATTCCCAGCAGATTCACGACCTCAACTGCATGCTGTGGTACGTCGACATCCACACAGCCGAGTATCAGTACGGCATCGTCCGCGGACAGCTGCGAGGAATGTGGACATGGGGGCCCGGTTGGCCGTGTTACCTGTCCACGCAGGAGTCGACCTGGGGCGCGGTCAAGGCCATGTATAGATAGACGCTTGGTCGCGCTATTTAAGGAGCACCATCTTGCGTGTTTCGGTGGCACCCGGTATCACGAGCCGATAGAAATACACACCCGACGCAGCCGCGCGCCCGCGCCAGTCGAGCCCATTCCATTCAACGCGCGTTGTCCCCGCATCGACCGTCCCGTCGACGAGCGTCGCCACCAACTGCCCGGATGAGTCATACACGCGAAGACTCGCCGACGCACGTTCCGGCACCGAGAAATCGATCTCCGTCTCCGGATTGAAAGGATTGGGGTGGTTCTGCCCCAACAGTGCGCCAAGCGCCGGGGAGACACCCGTATTCTGGAGCGGCTGCACCGTGAACGAGGTTCCAGCATTGTTTCTGAACACCGCATTGCCTGCAGTGAGCGCATAGTCGGCCAGGTTGTTGTTGCTCGCAGCCGTCGCAAGGCCCTGAAACAGGAGTGCACGGGTGTTTCGGAACGGCAATTCGCCATTAACGGGGGGACCGAAGTTGCCATCGGGGTCGTTAGCGGTCAGACCCGTGTTGGAACCCGTGTATGCAGCCCCTCCCCAACTGACCCGCCAGTAGATCGTCCCGAAGTTGTCCTCCCACGTGAGACTCCCGGCTGCAAAGTATGAAACGGGTATCAATTGCGACATGATGAAGTCGGGCACGGCCGCCGGGCTGGTTGCGCTGACAAAACCGGCGCTGGCGATGAGTATGCGTACACCCGCCGCATTGTTCGTCACATCTGTCGTGGGATCACAGATGACAATCGGATGGGTGCCGGCGGCGTCCCACACCTCCAGTCGGGCGAACGAGACGAAGTTCTCGCCCACGCCCCGGGTTCTGAGCTGGATCGCTTGCTTGGTTGGATCCCCGTTGACCCCGCCAATGATTTGCTCGATCTGCATGAGATGAAAGGACGCAAAGGCCGGAACCGCCATCACCATTCCGACCATGACCAGGGTGATACCAAGGATAATCTGTTTCACGGCTGTCTCCTTCGATCGGCAGGGCACGGCAGGGGGAGGCCGTCGTGTCGATTCAGCGGTTTGGACTGTGACATATCACGCGAGCCGTCTGGGCTCGCATGGATAGTCGACGCGCCTGGTCGGGAATGAGCGCGAGGGGGGGTGTTGAGACAAGTATTCGCTTGGGACACCTAGACAGTCAACGGTCGAATAACTGCCAACGACGACGGCTCGACTAGTTCGCACTTTTCCGCGGCCGGTGACGGTGGAAAACTGCCAGTGTCGATAGCTCGACGCCGCGGGTCCGTTACGGACCTACCGATACATCGACTTCACATGTCCCCACGTCGATGGGTTCGTCGCGACAGTAGGGACAGGGATTTTCACCACGATGGCTTCGGTCTGTTCCCAGGAACAATACTGCCCAACGTAGTGATGTGTGACCGTGGCGGTGTACTCGCCATCGGCCGGATAGAGATGGGTCGGCGTGCCCACGTAGATGCCGCGCGGCACATAGGTAAAAGGCTCCGAAGTGCCGTCACCCCAGTCGACGGACGAATAGGAAAACTGTCGCTGAGTCGTGCTCAGTTGCGTAGCCAGGTAGGCTTCGTGCTCGTGGTTTTCGGCAAACACGGAGAGAGAATAGCGCGGTGGCGGCAAGACCGTAACGGTGGTTGTGGTGGGTTCCCAGTCGGGGGCAGCCGGATCGACGACTGTGATCGTGTAGGTTCCGGGACAGTAGAATTGGTGCACTGCATGGAAGCCTTCGCCGTAACATGGGGATCCGTCAAAATAGATCTCAACGGCCGGTTCAAGAAGTTGTTCGCCGCCCATGTCGATCCTGACTTCGCTGCCCGAGCCTTCCGTCTCACCTCCAACGAAAATCGACAGCGGCGCCATACCGGTCGTGGGTCTCGCGTTCCAATTGAACCCACAATTACCACCGCATGCCAAAACGGATTGTGCGGAGAGGACAAGAACTGATATCAGCAACGTGAAGAGCGCAAGACGGCGCATGGCAGGACCTCCCATGGGAAAGTCAGGGGTTCGTTAACCGTAGCATGAACCCTCCCCGGTTTCAACGGGTTGGGTGGGGCGTCAGCGCCATGGATGAAAAGCCGCGCCCTTCAGAA
>DATEHD010000435.1:0-2138 GCA_035279765.1 Candidatus Krumholzibacteriia bacterium
TCCTTATAACCGGTGTTGCGACCACCCCTGCATTGTTCCGGAGGTGCCCGATCATGAACCGTGTGTTGTTGCTGGCCCTGGTGCTGGGGTCGTCGTTGGCGTGCGCGGCCGCGCACGCGGGGCGTCAAGACGCGATCAAGACCCAGGACATTGAGCGCGTGGCGGGGCGTTTCTACATGATGCAGACCACGGGGACGCCGGGCACACCGTCGTACCGCGTGTTGTACACGGACCAGGCGGGCCATCTGCACGTGGAGAAAATCGAAGACGGCAGCCTGGTGTCGGACTGGGAATCCACGACGCTGGGCTCGCGCGCCACATCGCTGTTCGTGACCGACCTCTACGGCGACGGCAAGCAGAAGATCGTGGTGAGCACCGTGGCGGGACGCATTCTCATCTACGATCTCGCGACGTATCAGCTCGACTGGGAGAACCTGCAGCTGCGCTACAACCGCATCGATTTCATGGCGCCCGCGCAGCTCGACAACGACGCGCAGCAGGAAGTCGTGATCCTCGCCGACGACAGGCTCTACATCTTCGACGGTTACAATCGCAACATCCAGTGGAGCAGCACGGTGACCATGCCCGCGACCTTCATGGCGATCGGCAACGTGGACGATGATCCGCAGCCGGAGATCGTTCTCAATTCCGGCAAGATCGTGGACGGGCGCTTCTACAACATCCAGTTCCAGACCGACAAGGTGTTCGGCGATCGCATCGAGTTGCTCGACGTGACCGGCGACGGCTACCCCGATGTGGTGGGAGAGTTCCCCGACCGTTCCATCCGCGTGTTCGACGTGGTGCGGGCGCGCGAAGTTTGGTAGGGCACAGCCGCGCGTGACGGCCGGCTAGTTGCGGCGCTGAAAATCGATCCGGACTTCCGTCCACATGGCGGCGGGCACTCCGCCCGTACGCCCGGGTTCAAAGCGGATGTGGCGGGCCGCAGCCAGGGCCGCGTCGGCGCACGCCGGCAAAATCTGCGACGGGACGATCTGCACGTCCTGTACTTTTCCTTCTTCCGACACGAGTATCTTCACGCTCACGCTCTGGCCGATGCACTGCTTGAGCTGGCGCGTCTCGGGCCACGTAATCTCGACCGGCCGCGGCGGTATGGAGGCGACCTGGGCCGAGCCGGCGCCGGCGTGCGCACCCGCATCTTTTTCGAGCAGGTCGCCGAGGTCGAGATCGGGCGTGCGGTCCGGCTGATTCTTCTCGGGACGGACGCGTGTGGTGTCGACGGGCGCGGGCCTGGGTGGTGGCGGCGGCGGAGGCGGCGTGACATCGATCACGCGCGTGGCATTGGTTTCCGGATCGATGTTCACGGCGAACTGCGACTGGGGCACGCCCTGCGGGGTGGTCAGCATGGTGTCGGGCGCCGTGTCGACGCGCTGGAACAGATTGTCGACACCTGTCTGCCGTGCGAGCAGCAACAGGGCGACGAGCCCGAGCACGAGCCCTGCGATGACCACGCGCCGCCGCCGCACGGACATCGGAGTGGCGCCGTTCCCGCTTCTCATGGTCGCGCCATCGTCTCTGTGCTAGCGTGATGCATTGTGAAAGCGTCCTTCACGGTTCCCAACATTCTCACCGTTGCCCGCATCGTCATGGTGGCGGTCGGCGCGTGGCTTGGGCTTGCCGCTCGTGCCGAGGCCCTGGCCGTATCACTGCTCATTGCGGCCGCCGTGCTCGACGTGTTCGACGGGTGGTACGCACGCACCTTCGCCAGCACGACCGAGCTTGGCAAGCACCTCGATCCGTTTGCGGACAAGGTGCTGGTGACAGTCATCATGGTGTGGCTCGGCATGGATGCGCGCTCCATGACCGTGTGGTGGCTGGTGGGGGCCTCGCTGGCGCGCGAAGCGGCCATGACGGTGTTCCGCTCGTACAGCGCGCGCCGGCACGGCCGGTTGATCCCGGCCAGCGCCCTGGGCAAGCTCAAGATGTTCCTGCAGTGCGCCGGCGGCCTGACGATTCTGGGAATCACGCACTTCCTGGGGAAGCGGGTCCCGCCCCCGTATGTCATCGGTGCCCTGGCAGGGATGCTTGTGGTCTCGTTCTGGGCCATGGCTGGCTACATCAAAGCAAAGGGGCCTGCCGCCGACCACGAGCAGACCCACTTTGCGCTACGCTCACCTGGT
>DATEHD010000436.1:0-8129 GCA_035279765.1 Candidatus Krumholzibacteriia bacterium
CGTGAGGTGTGAAGTGTCGATTTCTCGACACTGGAGCGGAATTTACCGTCACCGCTGATCGTGATAGCGCGCAAGAGTCGGGGCAAGAACGCGCGAACGAAACGGCGTCCTCCGGGGCTTCTCTCCTCTAGCACCACAACCGGAGGACGCCACCTTCGCGCGGTCAGCGGGCGGCTTCGTCGTGGCGGAACACGCCGTCTGTTGAAGTCATTGCGAGCGGCCGGAAGCCAAGTTGCGGCGGCGCCCAATCTCGCAGCAGCGGTTCGAGCGTGTTGGCGACGCGCTCACTCCACGGTACATCGCCGTTATAGCGATCGGATGTCACCGCGAGGATCCCGCCGGCCGGATACACCACCACCGTGACGTTCTCGTCGGACTCTCCGGTGCCATTGGTCCAACGTACCGGCGCGTCCTCATTTGCGGACGAGAACCATCCATAACCAATTCCCACGCCCGCGTCGGTCCAAACGCGCGGCCGCATGATCTCGGCGGTGACGTACTCCGGCTGATCAACAAAACGCGACGCCCACATGAAGAGATCGGGCGCTGTCGAGAAGATGCCTCCCGATCCGCGCTTGCCCCAGTTTTGATCCCCGTGTCCGGTGCGCAGATCGCTCCAGAACAGAGTGCTCTGCATGTCGCGACTCACCACGCCGCTCGCTTCCAGGTAGCGTTCGTAACGCATGCCGGACGCGGCCGCGATCGCAGCCGCGAGAATCACGTAGCCATCATCGGAATGGATGAACTCGCCACCGGGTGCATGCGCGAGCTGCTGCTCCAGGAGGCGTCTCACCGCGGTGTCGCGATCCGGCTCGTCATCGGCGGCAAAGGTGTTCCCCAGCCCGCTGGTATTTTCCAGCAACTGTTCGATCGTGATGCCGCTCTTATCCGCCGGCGCGAACGGAAACAATTCGCCGAGCGTGGTGCTCAGCTCCAGCTTTCCATCGCCCACCAGGCGATAGATCGCCCACGCCGTAAACGCTTCCGTGGCGGAGCCGATATCGTAATAACCGCCGGCGTTGTAGGCCTGGTCGAACTCGACGCGACCGCCAAATCCCACCACGACCTCGCCCGTGAACCCTTCGATCTGCATCTGGTGCACGTTGCGCGCGAGAACGTCCCGGATACCCGGGCGATAGACGCGTTCGTCACCCGGCGGGCCAATGATCGGGTAGCCCGGAGGCGGACACGGAGCCGGCTGCGGGTACGGCGGATAAGGCTCCGGATGCGGGTATGGCTCCGGTCGCGGGCACGGCGGATCGTGCGGCCAGCCGATGGGGGTATGCGGATGAGAAGGAGGCGCCGGCGGGTCCGGCGGCTGATACCCGTTGGGCGGCTGAAACGGATCCGGTTTCTTGCGCGGATCCTCGCGATCGGGCGGGCGTGGTGCCGGCGGTTTCTCGCCGGGCGGTTTATAAACCGGCGGCTTGGGCGGCTGGGGCCGGTCGGCCGGCGGCTTCTTGTACGTGTCGGGATTGTCGGCCGGAGGTTTGGGGCGGCCCTTGTAGCGCACCTCGTCCGCGTGGGCGCGAAGCGCCATCGGGGGCGCTTCGAGAAGGAGCAGAGCCGTCAGGGCGGTGAGAATAACCCGTCGCATGATTCCTCCTCACCAGGGGGCGTTTACCGGCAGTTTAACTGAATCCGTATGGTTTGGACACTGTCCCGATCTGTTTATTGCAGAGGAAATGTGTAACAGACTGCGGTGCCCTCCAGGACCACGCTGCCGTCGGCCAGCAGCACCCGCGTTTCGAGCTCGGTAATGGGCTTGTCGTCGCGAACCTTGGTGACGCGGACTTCGCCCGTGATGGTGTCGCCCGGACGAACCGGCGCCTTGAACGACCAGTTCACATGCATGAACACCGTGCCCGGACCGGGCAGGTCTTCCGCCACCACGGCATTGAGAATGGCGGTCATGACGCCGCCCTGCACGACGATCCCGCCCAGGCGCGTCGCTCGCGCCGCGGCCTCGTCATAATGGAGTGGATTGCGATCGCCGCTGATTGCGGTGAAGAGCTCGATGTCGCGCGCCGTCACTGCGCGCGTTCGCCGCGCGGTCTGTCCAACCGACGGCTTCCCTTTCGGCCATGCGTCCATGGTGAAAGGTCCGGCTCCGATCAGGGCGCCATTCCCACGCGGGCGGTGGGAAGGATTGTCGTCGACCCTGCTTTCTTAACAACGTTGCCGACGACAAGGCCGCTGATCTCAATGCGCCCGCCCTCGTTCACAACGTGACCGGTGCACATTCCGTAGAGACAGAGCGCGCCGCCTTCCTTGACCGCGATGTCTCCCGCGCACATCCCGTAGAGATGAAGCTCGCCGTCGGCCTGGACGGTCATGTCGCCCGTACACAGGCCGTAGAGTGCGAGATGATCGTTGAGTGTCTGGTCGCCGTCGAGCTGTCCAAATTCTTTTCGCATGAAGTCCTCCGTTGCAAATCCTCAGGCTGCGCATTCTGCCAGATCGCCCGCGCCGGCGACAAGTCCTCTATGACAGCGCCGGCCAGACCATATGCCACACCACATAGAATGCCACCCGCAGCAGCACCGCCGCGACAAAGCCGGCGCGCCGAAACAGCCATACCTGGCCGAGATTGAGCGCATAGTCCTCGGCGAAGACGGCGACAGTCATCGCGAGCCCGCCGGTCATGTTGAGGTCCTGCGTGCACGGCTCAATCAACGCGCACACGGCGGCGATCACCCAGAAGCCGCGCCCGCGGAAGATCCACAGGAAAAGTGGAACCAGCAGCAGGAAGTACAGAATGCTGACGATGATCGCCCCGCCGGGATAGATGAGATACGAAGCGGGAGCGTCGATGTGAATCGACGGCAGCTTCATCTGCAGTGCGGCGAGTGTCGTCCAGTGCGTGGCGCGATCGACGAGAATGGCCACGCCTCCCAGCACGAGCCCGAGCAGAGCCGGCGTCCACAGACGCCACACCAACGAAACGCGGCGATCCCACATCTCGGGAAAACGCCCCGTGCGCCGCGCGATCCACGTGCCACCCAACCCGACCGCGGCGACAATCCCCAGCATGGGCCACGTGAACACCGCGGCCTGCGCGGCGGAACGGAACATGTCGGGATTGCGGGCAATGGTCAACCGGACGGCGACCAGGTAGAGAATCATGATCGCGAGTGGCAGGTACGAGCGGACTGGCCTGCCTCCGCGTCTTAACCGGCGTTCCTCTCTCATGCGACTCCTCTCGTCATCCGGCTCCTAGCGTACCAACACCACGCGTTTCGTCTGCATCTCGCCCGCCGCCTGTACACGCACGAAGTACACCCCCGCGGCAACGCTCCGCCCGCGCACGTCACGACCGTTCCAGCTCACGTTGCCGGGCCCGGCGCTGCGTGCCCCATCGAGCAGAGTCGTCACGCGCCGCCCGGCGACATCGAATACGTCGATATGCACCCGGGAGTTGCGCGCCAGATTCCAGCGCACGAGGGTCTGGTCGCCGAATGGGTTGGGCGCGGCTTCCAGCAGTGAAAAGGCCGGTCCACGCGACGCGACGACGGGCGGCACACCGGTGAGGATCGGATCGAGCTCGTTCAGGAGCCAGGGAGCGTTGTCGGGCGTCACGGTGACGTGCGGCTCGTTGGTGGGCGGCACGTACAGAGCATCGAAGGGCGTGTGCGACAGGAGCGCAGGATCGCCGCCCACATTATAGAAGGGATCGTTGGTGTTGATGTCGAGGGCGCTGATCGTGGGAATGAAGCAGTGATTCGGGTACAGCGCCACGATGTCCCCCACCGGCGGCGACACCGCGTCCATCTGCGCCATCGAATCGCGCGTGCCACCCGGCGCGTTGTCCCACGGTGACGTCCCGGAGACGTTCACGATCTGCGTCGGGCCGGAGAAAAACTGTTGGTTCGCGCCGTCGAAGATTTTCGTGAGCGTCGCGTTGGGAACGGCCCACACATTGCCACGCACGACAACGAACAGAATGTTGTACGAGTACTGGATGATCTGCGCCCCGGCGTTGAAGCCCTGGGTGAGCATTCCCTTGCTGCCATTGGACAGTGCGACCATGCGCGGCTGCGTGGGGTAGTTCCCCAGCGCCGCGAGGCCGCTGGTGAAGGTCGCGCGCAGCGGATCGGCCTGGCCTGTCGAACCGGCGGGCGAAGTGTAGTGGTAAAGCAGCATCTCGCGCGCGCCCGAGGTATTGAGGCGCGAGAGCAGATGCGCCGCATCAGTTGAAGCGCCGGAGAAGAAGTTGAGCCAGTACTGGATGCCGAGCGGAATGTTGGCGCCGCGGTTCGGCACATCGAACAGGATGAAGTTACGAACGCGGTGCGGATCGCCATTCTGCTCCATCCAGGAAAGCGCATAGCGCGCGACCAGCCCACCCATGCTCGGGCCCACCAGCGGAAAGTTCGTGGTGGGGGCCACCGCCGACTGCACCTTGTGCAAGAGGTCTACCGCAACGAACGCGTTGCGCTCGATGTAGTCGGTGGCATCGGTGAAGTCCAGGACGACGGCGTCGTAGCCGCGCGTTCGCAAATCCTCGATGAGATTCTGCTGGTTCAAGAGCGCGTAGAGCTCGTCCCAGTTCATCGTGTTGTCAATGTCGAAGCCCTCGAGCACGACGGCGGGGCGCGCGAGCTGCGTGTGCTGGTCGGAGAGATAGACGAACGCGCGCCCGGTGGCGGTGCCACCGTTGTACGACTGCGTTCCTGTCAGCGGAATGGTGTCGTTGGGAGTGGGAGTGGATAGCGCACGAACCTCGATATTGAACGAGGCGACCGCGTCATTCGCGCGCAGGCTCACGACTCGCTGTCCTTCTGACGCGTAGTGAACGTCGACGGGACGTCCCCAGGCGATGTCGCGCCAGCCTGCCCCATCGGCGAAATCAATCTGAACGTGCGCCGGGCGCGCGCTTCCCACAAACGCGCCCGCATCGAGCACGAACGAGACGTTCCCTCCGCGGTATGTGTAATCGCGAACCGGTGCGGCGATGAACGCGCGCCGGGTTTCCACGGCACCCGGAGCGAGCACCAGCTCTCCATTTTCGACACGCGCCGAGCCGTTCTGCTTCGCCGCATCGGAGATGCGGTTGTAGCGCATGTCAATCAGGCCGATACGAACGGTGAGCGAACCATTGTCACGCATGCGCTCATTGGAAGGCCACACGGCGCCCGCTTCGAGTGACGCGTTACGCAGCTCGAACACGGCCTGCCTCAACACAGACGAGTTCGCGGACGGCGCCGTGGATTCTCCATCGAAGCGCTCGATGTGCGCAATCTGCGCCGTGAGATCGTAGAGAATACCGGTGGGAACCCGCGCGCGGTCGACCGCAGGCGTGGCGGCATGCGCCACCGCAATAAAAGAGAGCAGAAGAACAAACGACAGCCCGACGCGATGCTTCATCAATGTGCTCCCAGGGCGTAAGCCATGAAGCACCGATGGTATCACGAACGAGAAGTACCGGCTATTTTGCTAACCGCGGGGACGTGGCCCGGTGGAGGTAGGCAACGATCAATCCGCGATTGCCCAGCGTGTCGCCCCAGAAGGGCGCGGCTACCACGAGGTCGTTGATGTGGTCGCCGTTGAGATCTCCGGCGGCGATGACCCTGCCGAAGTGGCTCTGTGGCGTGTCGCCGATGGCGCGCCACAGGGGCTTGCGCTCGAGCCCGTGCTTGCCGCCGCGAAACACCTCGACCATGCCGAGACGACTGCGATTGCCTTCAGAATACTGAAAGCCCGTGACCGCGATATCGTCGAAGCCATCGCCGTCGACATCACCGAGCGTGTAAAAGTTGTATCCGTAGTCGCAATACGCAACAGGTCCCCGCATCTCCCAGTCGGGCTGCCGGGACGGCCCGTGCGGGCCTCCGAGATAGCACAATATGCGGCCGCGCTCGGGATAACGCTGGTCGGAATAGCGCGGTTCTCCAATGAGGGCATCTGCATAACCGTCTCCGTTGACATCGCCGGCTCCGCCCACCGTGGTGCCGAGGCTGAAATTGGTACCGGCGCCCACCACCGTCAGCGCGGGCTCTTGCGACGGCCCGTTTGCGCTGCCGAGATAGATGCGCGCAACGCCGCAGTCGGTCTTCCCATCGCCGTCCCACCGGCTCGCGCCCACGATCACGTCGTCAAAGCCGTCACCGTTCATGTCACCCAGCCGGCGCATGAACCCGCCGATCCACGTGACCGTCTGACCGCCACGCACGCTCCATGCCGGTGACGCCGACAATCCCTCACGCGAACCGAGAAAGAGCATCACGCGCCCCTCTTCCATCTGAAGGTCGGGAGCATTGGATTCGCCGATGAGCACGTCGCCGAATCCATCCCCATTGACGTCTCCTGCCGCCGACATTCCTCTTCCCACGCCGGCATCGCGCACGCGACCGGTGTACATCCACACCGCTTTAAGCGCACCGCTCTTCGACGGATCGCGCTTGTAGAGCCGCGCCCGCGCCGCCAGGTCGCCGCTGTCGGTCGCTTCCTGCGACACCAGAAGCTCGTCATATCCGTCGCCGTCGGTGTCACCCGCGTTCACGGCCTGGTGTCCGAAGCTCGCGTCGGGCTCGTCCCCGTCGATCGTCATGTCCGGCGTTATGGATACGGGACCCTTCGCGCTTCCGCGAAATATGACCACGCGACCGCGGGGCCTGCCGTCCTCTCCTTTCCAGTACGGCTCGACAGTTACAACGTCTCCAAAGCCGTCGTGGTCGAGATCGATGATGTCGGCCACCAACCCCAAATTGTCATTTGCCGCCGGTCCGGAGTGACGCCACGTTGCGCTGAATGCCGTCGGGTCGCTCACCGTCAGCAGTCTCGAACGAATGCCCGGCTCGCCGCCCGGGCGCAGAAACAAATACAGAATGAAGGACAGCGCAGCGATTCCTACCACGCCGGCGCCGATGGCAGCGGCGCGCATGCGCATGCGCCGCGTCGGATCGGCTGCGTCCTCCAGCGCTCGACCAAATGCCTGCGCCGTCGGCCAACGCCTGGCCGCATCGGGCTCGAGCGCGCGTTCGATGGCACGGGCAAGGCGTTGCGATGTCCGCGGTGCATGGGCGCGCACGCGCGCACGTTCGTGCGAACCATGCGCCTGGCGCAAGGCTTCGATCGTCGTTGCTTCGACGGGATAGCGGCTGGTGAGCATGCGGTACAACGTGGCACCGAGTCCGTACACGTCGGCGCCGGGTGAGGCCGGCATCCCGTCGAGCACCTCGGGCGCCATCGTGAGCGGTGTGCCCATCGCGTACGCGGGTATTTCGTCTTCACCCGGCTGGCGATCCGCGCTCCCGAAATCGACGAGCACCGCGCGGCGCGGTGCGTCGCCGTCCTCGAGCATGATGTTGCTCGTCTTCACATCGCCGTGGATGAGACCTGCCGCGTGCACCGCCGCGAGCGCCGACGCGATGTCGCGTCCGATGCGCAACACCTCCGTCTCCGTGAACGGCCCCGCCGTGCTCAACTCCTCTTCCAGCGTGCGGCCGAGCAGGCGCTCGGTCCAGATACCCGCGCGTCCTCCGATCACGTCCGCGCCGTGCACGGTCACCACGTGGGGATGACGCACGCGCGCCAGGTTGCGCGCCTCGTCGAGCCAGCGCAACGCTCCACTTTCAGTGGCACGCAGTTTGAGCGCGACCTCGCGGTGGAGGGTCGGGTCCCACGCTTCGTACACTTCGCCGAATGACCCCGCGCCGATCAGTCGTCGCACCTCCAGTGCACCCCACTGGAACAGCCGTTCGGTTTCGTCTTCTTTCTTGCCGGCCGGA
Source organism: Candidatus Krumholzibacteriia bacterium (assembly GCA_035279765.1). Classification (GTDB taxonomy): domain Bacteria; phylum Krumholzibacteriota; class Krumholzibacteriia; order WVZY01; family JAKEHA01; genus JAKEHA01. The sequence goes on from DATEHD010000436.1 coordinate 7,731, forward strand.
GGTCTCCCGAACAGGCGCGCGAGGCGATCGAGAATGCGGATGCTCTCGGACGACGACGTCGTCGCGACCGGACGGCGATCGGCAATCGCGAATGCGTCATCGATCAGGCGATCATCGTCCATGGCTGTCCATGATCTCGGCGAGGGCGGCGATCGCGCGCCCCACCATCATGCGCGCCGCATCGGGGCTCGGTTTTCCGAGCGCTTCCGCGATTTGTTCGTAGCTGTAGTCGAACTCGAGACGCAGGAGCACCGCCTGGCGCTGCTCGTCCGTCAGCCGCTCCAGGCCGTCCTGGTAACGTTCCATTTGTTCCTCACCGATAACGCGATCGACGACTGAAGCGTCGAGTGCCACGAGCGTCTCGTCGAGTGACTCGTGCACGCCGTGGCGCGCGACGCG
>DATEHD010000437.1:0-5508 GCA_035279765.1 Candidatus Krumholzibacteriia bacterium
TCGAGTGCGTCGGAAATCTGCGCGCCCATGCGCAACACATCGGCGAGCGGCAGCGGGCCACGGGCGATGCGCGCGTGCAGCGTCTCGCCTTCGACGAGCTCCATCACCAGGTAGTCGGTGTCGCCGTCCCGGCCGATGTCGTGCAGCGTGCATATATAAGGATGATTGAGCGAAGAGACGGCTTTGGCCTCACGCTCGAAACGCGCGCGCACTTCGGAGTTCGTGGAAAGATGCTGCGGGAGAACTTTGACGGCGACGTCGCGACCGAGGCGCGTGTCGCGCGCGCGGTACACTTCGCCCATGCCACCGGCGCCGAGCGCAGAGACGATTTCGTATGGACCCAGCTTGGTGCCCGGCGTGAGCATCAATGGCCCTCGGCGCGCCTGGGCCAGGCGGTGAGCACGCGCAGCGGCGCGGGGTTCGTTTGCGGGTCGCCCTCCTGGATAAGGAGGCGTTTCATATCGGGTCGTTGCCGGGCCAGCCCCTGGTTGGGAGTGAGCGTGAGCAACACGCGCGATTCGCCCTGGCGGAATCCGCCGTCGAAAGAGACCGGTGTCGCGATGACGCGGTTCTTGATGTCCTCGGTGATGAGCGTTCCGCCGTCACTCGACCACAGTGGAACCTGTCCGCTCGGCTCGCTGTCGAGCGTGAGCTGGAACAGCGCACCGGCGCGCGGGAACGACATGATGCGCACCTGGAGCTTGCCTGCGCCCACGGCGGTGCACGCAAACCACCGCCCGTCAGGAGAAAGTGAACCGTTCAACTCATACTCGGGAGTCTTTAGACACGGCGCCGCCTGGGCCGGATTGTCAGTCGGAACCGCCCACAGGTCCTGGCCACCTGTCGAATCGCTGCAGAGAACGGCAAGCATGCGCTCGTCCGGAGTCCACCCGCACGGTTGCGCGAACAATCCCGGCGCGGTGAACAGCGTGGTGTCTGTGGAGGTGACTGTCGAGTACACGTGGATCACATCCGTCGCGAGGTTCAGCGCATAAGCGATGCGTTTCGAATCCGGAGACCAGACAATACTGTAGAGAGCACCGGCTCGCGGAGGCGAAAAGAACGTAAGACGGACGGGCACCGGGTGTTCAAGATCGACAAGCCACATATCACCGTCTCCACCCAACGTCGTTGCAACACGCGACTGATCGGGGGCAAGTTCGGCATCCGTCGGGGTGTCGAATTCCCGCGGAAGCCGCGGTCCCATCGTCTTGGCGGCCACGTCATACCAGCGCCCCCATCCTTTATACCGGAGCTCGCGCTGATACACGATGGTTCCCGCCGCGTCGGCGGCGATGTTGGCATCGCCGATCTTGTCCCAGATTCCGCACTGTGCGATCTCGCGCGGCTCGCCCTCGAACTTGAGTGCGTCTTCATCGAAGCGCTGTACCATGACGCGGCGTTTCTCGACAGTCGCGATCCAACCGGCGACGGAAGGACGCGCGCCCTTCTCGGCCACGCGCAGGGCCCGGCTTTGGCCCCCGTCGACATCACCCACGCAAATCCAGTTCTTGCCGTCACGGCAGATTGCCACGTAGAGAAAATGCCTTCCGTCCCGCATCAAAATGGGATAACGATGCGCCACCTCGCCGCGTCTCTTGTCGAGCGTCGTGATTTGAACCGCATTGCCACCGGTGGCGGACACTTTGAACACGGGACCGCTGGCGGTGGGCGCATACACAATCGTGCCGTCCTTCGCCCACGAACCTCCGCGCGCATCGGTGACGTCGGTGATAGCGACCGATGCCGATCCATCCAGCCCCATGCGGCGCAACTTGCCCTGGCCGAAGAATGCAATGAAGCGGCCGTCGGGCGACCAGAACGGATAGGACCCCACTTCGGTTCCCGCCATGATACGGAACTCGTCGCGATCCAGCCGGCGTACCGCCAGCATCGGTGCGTTGGTGGAATCGAGCACAGCGCACACAAGCGTCTGCCCGTCGGGCGACAACGCCGCTTCGGCCGGTAGCTGGAACGTGGCCCCGAGGGGCGGATCGAGCGTGAATTCGTAGTCGGGCGCTACTGCACCGCCACCATGATCGCGCATCAACGCGGCGGTGAGCGCCGCAGCCATCGCGGCGACAAGCGCCAATCCGATCCACGTGCGAAACGCCGGGCGCCGCTTCGCCGCCGGTACGGGCGCTGATTCCACCACACCGCCGCCGCGCGCGATCTCTTCCAGCTCGAGACGCACATCACCCGCATCGCGCTGGCGCTCGCGCGCATCCTTGCGCAGGCAGCGCTTGAGCAGCTCCACGAGCCGCGGCGGTGTTCCCGGCGGCAACGCCTTCCAGTCCGGCTCGCGCTCGAGAATGCGCGCCACCATGTCGGACACGGTTTCGCCTTCGAATGCTTTGCGGCCCGTCAAACATTCGTACATCACACAACCCAGCGACCAGATGTCCGTGCGCCTGTCGACGCCTTTGCCGCGCGCCTGCTCGGGACTCATGTACGCCGCGGTGCCGAGAATCACGCCGGCGCGCGTCGCCTGATTGGGGAGCGTCGGTGAATGCGAAAGATTGGGATCCGAGCCGCTGGTCGTCGCGCCGCTGCTCATCGCGAGGCCGAAGTCGAGCACCTTGGCGTCGCCCGCGCTCGTGAACATGATGTTGCCCGGTTTAAGATCGCGGTGTACGACGCCACGCTCGTGTGCCGCTTCGAGCGCCGCGGCCACCTGGCGGGCCATGTCGATGGTGTCGGAAACGGAGAGTGCTCCGCGCGCGAGACGCTCCGCGAGGGTCTCGCCGTCCACAAGCTCGAGCACGAGATAGCGCGCGCCGGCTACTTCTTCGAGGCCGAGAATGCCGGCAATGTTCGGGTGCGACAGCGAGGCCAGTATCTTGGCTTCACGTTCGAAACGCGCGAGGCGTTCGAGGTCCGCCGCAAAGGCTTCGGGGAGCGCCTTGATGGCGACGTCGCGGCCGAGGCGTGTGTCGTGTGCACGATGCACTTCGCCCATACCGCCTGCGCCGAGCGACGAGAGGATTTCGTACGGACCGAGCCGGGTGCCGGGAGCGAGACTCATGCGGTGCTTCTAACGGTTGACGAGCGATCCGAACTGCGTCACGACTTCGATAACCCCGCTGGCTGCGCCGCGCGGCGACTGCAGCAGGAAGAAGCGTTCCCCGTCAGCAGTACAGGTCCAGTAGTGGAGGGTGGGACTGCCCGGCCGCGGGGCGGCGAAAAGCACGTGGGGTGTGCCGGGATGAAACCCATCGTGGGCGTCGATGCTCACCGCCATGATTCCGGACTGGCCCTCAAAGACGATTTCAGCCCCACCCTTCGTCCATACCGGCCAGATTGCAAAAGCGGTCGAGATCTGCCAGCGGCCGGGAGTTCCCGTGAGGCTTTGCACGTACACTTGCGGCGGGCCGCCGCCTTCGTTGGTCGTGTACGCTCCCCACTTTCCGTCCGGCGAGATCACCGTCTGCGCCATGAGCTGATCGACTCCCACCACGGGGAGCAGCGCCGCAGCACTGCTGTCCGGGTTCGCCGCGAACGTGCCCTTGAAGGTCGGTGGCGTAATGATCAGCCGGCCCAGCGATGGCGACCACTGGCTCAACATCCACGCTCCGACGGCGGACATCGGAATCTTGGTGCGCTCGCCGAGCCCGTCCGACGACGCCACGAGCACGGATGACTTGCCACCGTTGTCGGAGAGCATGCACGCAAAGCGGCGGCCATCCGGCGACCACACGGGCATGCTTGCCGAACTTTCGTCGAGGGTGAGTTTGGTCTCGGTGGCGCGCTCGAGATCGCGCACGACGACCTGCTTCACCGCCGCACCGTTGTCCCGTGATTCGAGCAGCACGCGGCGACCGTCGGACGCAACGGCAGGATTGGAGAAGAAGCCGCGCGTGATCACCGCTCCCATCTGCTTGCCGGCGCGGTCTGTCTGCACCAGTGACTGCGATGGCAGGTCTTCGCCGCGCGAATAGGCCAGCACACCCGTCGTCGAAACCGAGAAGTGTCCCGCCGCACCTCCCACGCGCACGTTCTCGGCGAGAGTGAGCGGTTCCCCGGTGAGCTCTTCCTTGTCGAGGTCGAGTTTCTGCGCGACGAGCGATGTGCCCTTCAAGTACAAGAGCCAGTCGCCCGGTGCATACTCCACGCGGCCGTCGGACTTGCCGAGCAGCTTGGAATCAAGCGAACCCAGCCGCCCCAGGCGGATGTCGCCGGTGAGGCCGGCCGTGCTGCTGAGATTTCCGATGAAGAGGAAGCGCTTGCCGTCGGGAAGAAAACACGGCCACGCGCTCCCGATCTCGCCGTTCTTGCGGTCGATGCGCGAGGCGGGCTTCAGCTCTCCGCCACGCGCGGGCACCACCAATAGTGAATCCGTGAAGCGTCCGTCCATCAGAATGAAGCCGCCCGATCCCCAGCTCAGATCGGAGCCGCCGCGCGTCTCGCACACGACGGTGGGCGCGCCGCCGGTGACCGCGACGCGCTCAATCTTGCCGCCTGCGACAAACGCGATCTCTTTGCTGTCCGGCGACCAGTAGGCACGCGCGAGACCTTCGCTGCCCAGAATCGGCCTCGCGACGGTCTGGTCCAGGGGCCGCAGCCACGCCTGGGTTTTTCCCGTCGAGTCCGCTCCCTGGACGACAAGGTAGCGTCCGTCGGGAGAGACGCGCGGCCAGAGGTAATCAGTCATCGACGGGATCGCTTCCGTGCGGAAACGGTACGCCGGTGCGGGAGCGTGCGCGCGCGGCCACAGCCACGCCATGCCGCCGGCACCGGCCGCGATCGCAAGCGCCGCCACACCCCACGCCACCCACATTCCCGCACGCGAGCGACGCGCTCCGCCCGCACTCAATGCCGGCGCGACGCCTGTCTGTGATCCACTCTCGGCGGCAATCCACTGCAGCTGCAGCTTCACGTCGTGTGCGGTCTGCACGCGCTCGTCGGGTGACTTGGTGAGACACGCGCGCACCAGCCTGTCGAGGGCCGGTGGTGTCATCGGTGCTATCTGTGAAATCGGAGCGGGCTCCGCGTTCATGATCGAGCCGATCAACGAGGCCTGGCTCTTCCCCTCGAACGCGCGCCGTCCCGTCGCCATTTCGTAGAGCACGCAGCCCAGCGCCCAGACGTCGCTGCGCACATCGGTCTCCTGTCCCTCGAGCTGCTCGGGCGACATATACTGGAAGGTTCCGATGATGGTGCCTTCCGCCGTCAGCGGCTGCGCAATGGTCGGAGACTGTGTCAGCGCCGCAACGCTGACGCCGCTGCCGGATCCCGGGCCCGGCATGCCGGTGGCGCGTGCCAGACCGAAGTCCATCAGCTTCACGCCGCCCTTGGTGAGCATCACGTTGCCGGGCTTCAGATCGCGGTGGACGACACCGGCGCGGTGCGCGCGGTCGAGGGCGTCGGCAATCTGGGCCCCGATGCGCAGCGTATCGGAGGGCGGCAGCGGGCCGCGCACGATGCGCGCGGCGAGTGTCTCGCCGTCGATCAGCTCCATGACGAGGTAGTCGACGTCGCCCTCGCGGCCGACATCGAAGAGCGTGCAGA
>DATEHD010000438.1:0-3559 GCA_035279765.1 Candidatus Krumholzibacteriia bacterium
TACTTGATAATCTTGGTGACGACGCCGGCGCCCACCGTGCGGCCGCCCTCGCGGATGGCGAAGCGAAGCTCCAGGTCCATCGCGATCGGCGTGATGAGCTCGATCTCCATCTCCACGTTGTCGCCCGGCATCACCATTTCGGTGCCCGTCGGAAGCGTCGCCACGCCCGTCACGTCCGTCGTACGGAAGTAGAACTGCGGACGATAGCCATTGAAGAACGGCGTGTGTCGTCCGCCCTCTTCCTTGGTCAGGATGTACGCCTTCCCCATGAACTTCGTGTGCGGCGTGATGCTCTTCGGTGCCGCCAACACCATGCCGCGCTCGATGTCGTCCTTTTCCAGACCACGCAGCAAGAGACCGACGTTGTCGCCCGCCTCCGCCACATCGAGGAGCTTTCTGAACATCTCAACGCCCGTCACCACCGTGTCGGCCGTGTCCTTGATCCCCACGCGCTCCACCTTGTCGCCCACCTTCACCACACCGCGCTCGATTCTTCCGGTGGCCACCGTGCCGCGACCCGTGATCGAGAACACGTCTTCGACGGGCATCAGGAACGGACGATCCTTCTCGCGCTTCGGCGTCGGGATCCACGTGTCCACGGCCTTCATCAGGTCCAGGATGCACTGCTCGCTCGCCGCGTCGGCGCCTTCCAATGCCTTCATGGCGCTGCCGCGAATGATCGGCGTTTCGTCGCCCGGGAACTCGTAGCTCGAAAGCAGCTCACGCACCTCGAGCTCCACCAAATCGAGCAGTTCCGGATCATCGACCATGTCCACCTTGTTCATGAACACGACCATGTACGGCACGTTCACCTGGCGCGCCAGCAGCACGTGCTCGCGCGTCTGCGGCATCGGGCCGTCGGCAGCGCTCACCACGAGAATGGCGCCGTCCATCTGCGCGGCACCCGTGATCATGTTCTTCACGTAGTCGGCATGGCCCGGGCAGTCGACGTGCGCGTAGTGACGCGCGTCCGTCTCGTACTCCACGTGCGCCGTCGCGATGGTAATCCCACGCGCGCGCTCTTCCGGCGCCTTGTCGATCTGATCGTAGGCCATGAATTTCGCCTTGCCCGACTTCGCGAGCACCTTCGTGATCGCCGCCGTCAACGTCGTCTTGCCGTGATCCACGTGACCGATCGTCCCCACGTTCACGTGCGGCTTATTGCGATTGAATTTCTCCCTGGCCATCGATCCGTCCTCCTTCGCTAACCGGCTGTCGCAATCAATGTGCGACTAGCTGGCGACCTTTCCCTGGAATTTGTTGATGATCTCTTCCGCGACGCTCTTGGGCGCGGCTTCGTAATTGGCAAACTGCATCGTGTACACGGCGCGGCCCTGCGTGAGCGAGCGCAGCGCGGTGGCGTAGCCGAACATCTCGGCCAGCGGCACACGCGCGTTGATGATCTGCGCGTCGGCGCGCTGGGTCATGTTGCCGATCTTGCCGCGGCGCGAGCTCAGATCACCGATGACGTCGCCCATGTATTCCTTCGGGCACACGACCTCGACGTCCATGATCGGCTCGATGAGCTTCGGGTTCGACTTGCGCATGGCTTCCTTGAACGCCATCGACGCTGCCATCTGGAACGCAATTTCGCTCGAGTCGACCTCGTGATACGAACCGTCGAGCAGCTGGCACTTGACTCCCACCACGGGATAGCCCGCGAGCACACCGGTGGTGACGGCGCCCTTGAGGCCCTTTTCCACCGCCGGCACGTATTCGCGCGGCACCGTGCCACCGATGACCTTGTTCTCGAAAATGAAGTCTTCGGCGCCGTCGGTGGGCTCGACGCGGATAAACACGTGTCCGTACTGGCCGCGGCCGCCGGACTGCTTGATGAATTTGCCCTCCGCTTCGGAGGCCTTGCCGAATGCTTCCTTGTAAGCCACCTGCGGCTTGCCGACGTTGGCGACCACTTTGAACTCGCGCAGCATGCGGTCGACGAGAATCTCGAGGTGAAGCTCGCCCATGCCGGAGATGATGGTCTGGCCGGTTTCTTCGTCGGTGCGCACCTGGAAGGTCGGATCCTCATCCGAGAGCTTCATGAGCGCTTCGCCGAGCTTCTCCTGGTCGCCGGCCGTCTTGGGCTCGATGGCCACGGAGATTACCGGCTCGGGGAAGTGCATGCGCTCGAGCACGACCGGCTTCTTCATGTCGCACAGCGTGTCACCGGTGCGCGCGTCTTTGAGTCCGATCACGGCGCAGATATCACCGGCGTACTCGGTCTCGATTTCTTCGCGCTTGTCGGCGTGCATCTGCATGAGACGGCCGATGCGCTCCTTCTTGCTCGTGGTCGAGTTGAGCACGGTGGTGCCGGTGTCGATCTTGCCGCTGTAGACGCGTATGTACGTGAGCTTGCCCACGTGCGGGTCGGTCATGATCTTGAAGACGAGCGCCGAGAAGGGCTCGTTTTCGTCGGCTTTTCTGATTTCGGGCTCGGTGCTGTAGAGGCTGTGACCGTGAACCGGAGGAATGTCGGCAGGCGACGGGAGCAGATGCACGACGGCATCGAGGAGTCGCTGCACACCCTTGTTCTTGAACGCCGCGCCGCACATGACGGGCACGAACTTGCTCTCCAGCATGGCCTTCTTCATGACGCGACGAAGCGTCTCCTGCGCACCTTCACCCGTGTCGAGGAACTGCGTCAGGAGCTCGTCGTCAAAATCGGAGAGATTCTCGACAAGCTTGGCGCGGTACTCCTTCGCCGTGGGCAGCATGTCGGCCGGGATGTCGTGCTCGTCGTACGTCATGCCCTTGGTTTCTTCGTGATAGAAGAACGCCTTCATGCGCACCAGGTCGACGATGCCATTGAACAGGTCGCCGGCGCCGATGGGGAGCTGGATGGGCACCGCGTTGGCGCCCAGGCGGTCGCGCATCATCTGCACGACGTTCAGGAAATCCGCGCCCATGCGGTCCATCTTGTTGACGAACGCGATGCGGGGAACGCCGTACTTGTCGGCCTGGCGCCACACAGTTTCCGACTGGGGCTCGACGCCGCCCACCGCGCAGAACACGCCGATGGCGCCGTCGAGCACGCGCAGGCTGCGCTCCACTTCGGCGGTGAAGTCTACGTGGCCGGGCGTATCGATGATGTTGATGCGGACGTCCTGGCCCTTGCTGTTTTTCCACGAGCATGTGGTCGCGGCGGACGTGATCGTGATGCCGCGCTCGCGCTCCTGCACCATCCAGTCCATGATGGTGGTGCCATCGTGCACCTCGCCCAGCCGGTGCGTCTTCCCGGTATAGAAGAGAACGCGCTCCGTGAGCGTGGTCTTGCCCGCATCGATGTGGGCCATGATGCCGATGTTGCGTACGCGATCGATTGGAATTTCTCTGGCCATATCCATTCACCAATTCCCGCGCGCCGAAGACACCGGGCCCAAGGCCCGAGCGTGTCAGGGGCGACTCCTGCGGGGAGAAACCTGTTGCTGCACTTGAACGTGCAGCCGCCGACTAGTCGAAATTATGAGGCCCGGAAACTCGGGGGACCCGAGTCGCCGGGGCTAATGGTTCGCGCGGCTATGCCGCTTCCAAACCGTCCGTGGGCACTACCAGCGGAAGT
>DATEHD010000439.1:0-2444 GCA_035279765.1 Candidatus Krumholzibacteriia bacterium
GGCCTCATGAAAATCACCGCGATCTTCATGAGGCCCCCCCGCGTCGGAGGGAGCGGGGGGGCCTCATGAAGATCGCGGTGATTTTCGATTCGCCTCATCCCGAATGGGAAGACGAGGCGTTCAAGCGCGAAGTGGAGCAGAAAGTCGAGGAGGCGGAGTACGACGTGGCGCGCGCGCTGATGACGGGCGGCCACGACGTGCTCATGATCGGCATCGGCGACGACGTCGCGCCGCTCCTCACCAAGCTCGCCGCGTTTCAACCCAAGCTCGTGTTCAACGGCTGCGAGGGCTTTCGCAAGAACGCGCGCCACGAATACGCGATCGCGGCCCTGCTGGACATGTACGGCTACCGCTACACCGGCTCGTCGCCGACGGCGTTGCTCGTCGCGCGCAACAAATCGCTCACGAAGAAGGTGCTCGCCTTCCACGGCATTCGCGTCCCGGCGTTCGCCGAATTTCACGAAGGCGATCCGCTGGTGCGCCCGTCGGAGCTGCGGTTTCCGCTGATCGTCAAACCGCTGCTCGAGGACGCCTCCATCGGCATCGCGCAGGCGTCCATCGTGGAAGACGACTCGAGCCTGAAGCAGCGGATTGAATTCATTCACTCGAAGTACCATCAGGCGGCCATCGTCGAAGAGCTGGTGGAAGGCCGTGAAGTCTACGTCGGCCTGCTCGGCAACGACGACCTGGAAGTCCTGCCGCTGACCGAAATGACGTTCGGGGAGGCGGAGACCGGAGAACATCGCATCGCGACCTACAAGGCGAAGTGGGACGAGGATTATCGCAAGAAGAAGAAAATCAAAAACGTGTTCGCCAAAGGCGTTTCCGAGCAGCTCACGGTCCGGATCGGCGAGATCTGCAGCACCGCGTTTCACGCGCTCTGGCTTCAGGATTACGGGCGCGTGGACGTGCGCCTGGCCCATGACGACGAAGTGTACGTGCTCGAAGTGAATCCCAACCCGTTCATCGCGGCCGAGCACGAGATGGCGGAAGCGGCCGCCAAGTCGGGACTCAAGTACAACGCGTTCATTCAGCGCATCGTGGACGAGGCGATGAGACGATGAGCCGCCGCGAAGTCCCGACGCCCGAGCTGCGCTGCCCGCGCTGCCACACCGAGCTGGAGCGGTTTTGGAGCTACTGCCCGAGCTGCTCGCGCAAGCTCGAGTGGAAGGACACGCAGCGCGAAACGAACGCCGAGTGCTACTACTGCGGCTGGATGGTGTCGGACGCGTCGTCGTTCTGCCCCTGGTGCGGCCGGAACATCCAGGACAGCAGCTCGAGCGAGGAGCCGCTCAAAGCGCCCAAGGGATTCAAGTTCCACGCCCGCTGCGATTGGGGCTGCGGCGGCGGCGTCATGTATCCCATGCGCTTCTGTCCCTGGTGCGGGCGCGCGCAGTCGTGGAAATACGATCATTTCGAGAACTCGTGCCCGCACTGCGATCGCGGCGTGGACGACTGGATGGCCACCTGCCCGTGGTGCGGCGAGGATGCGACCGGGCGTGATCTGATTCCGCGCGCGCTGCGCCGGGCGCGGCGTCTCCTGATCGTGTCGCGGATTCGCGACTGGCATTACCGCGTGGCGCTGCGGCCCGGTGTGTCCGGGGTGGCGCCGCGCGCCCCCAAGGTCATCGAGCTCGATCGCCGCTACGTGACCGGCAAACGGCGCCGGGACGAGATCTCCTGGAACATGCTCACCGGCTTGCTCCTCCACGAGCTCGGCCACTCGTTCCTCTATCACCACTGGTCGTGGACCCGGTCCGGGCGGTTCCGGCGCGCGTTCGGCGAGGTGCGCAAAGCCTATCGCGTCGCCGACGAGCACTGGGTGGACTTCGAGCGCCGCCGGATCGCGACGACGCTCACGGACTACGTGAGCGCGTACGCCGCGACGCATCCGCAGGAAGACTTCGCGGAAACGTTCCGCTTTTATGTGATGCGTCGCGGACGATTGCGCGAGTTGTTCGCGGAGTTCGGCCGGAAGCGCAAAGGCGTGCGGCTATACGAGAAATTCCTCGTGTTGCACGATTATGTGAGAAGCCTGAGAGGCTGGAAATAAACCGGGGGCCGGCCCGATGGCCGACCCCCCAACGACTAGTGAAGCGTGAAATTCAAGCCAAACAACAACTGCAGCGACGTTTGGCTATGGAATAGCCCTCGCAGCTCGGCATATGGATGCGTCTCGCCGTAGCGCGTCTCGATTCCGCCGATCAGGTTGAACCCCGCGTCGGAATCACCGCCGCCGGTCAGGAGATTGAGCCCACCACCGAAATAAAGCGGCGTGCCCGCTGCAATAACCTTGACGTCTCCGTTCCAACCCAGCCGAGTCCCGCCGTCCACCATGTAGTAGTCGAACGACGGGTAGAAGGCGATGGCGGCGCTGAGAGGCATTTGCATTTGGACGCCCAGCGCCCCTCGGTCCATGTCCGTGTTGTAGCCGCCGTGAAAGC
>DATEHD010000440.1:0-3782 GCA_035279765.1 Candidatus Krumholzibacteriia bacterium
GAGATTGCGCGCGCGGCGGCGAGCATTGCGCGAAACGAAGCGGACGCCATGGAGCGTCGCGACGGGTCGCGATTGCGTTTCGTCGCCGGTTCCCTGGCGCCGACCAGCCGCACGGCGTCCATTTCACCCGACGTCAACGACCCCGGCTATCGCAATGTCACGTTTCGCGAGCTGGCCGATGCGTATCGCGAAAACGCGCGCGGCCTGATCGACGGCGGAGCGGACATTCTGCTCGTCGAGACTGTGTTCGACACACTGAACGCGAAAGCGGCGCTGTTCGCAATCGAAGAAGAGTTCGAGGCGCGCGGCATCCGCCTGCCCGTCATGTGCTCGGGCACGATTACCGATCTTTCCGGGCGCACGCTCTCGGGCCAGACGCCGGAAGCGTTCTACGCATCCGTTTCACACATTCCCCTGCTCGCGGTGGGTTTGAATTGCGCGCTGGGCAGCGCGCAGATGCGTCCGTTCCTGGCCGCGCTCTCGTCGGTGGCGCCGATTCCCGTGAGCGTTTATCCCAACGCCGGTCTGCCCAACGCGTTCGGCGGCTACGACGAGACCCCCGACGAGATGGCCGCGCAGCTCGGGGCCATGGCGCGCGACGGGCTTGCCAACCTGATCGGCTCGTGTTGCGGCACCACACCGTCACACACGGCGGCGATTGCCGAAGCGGTGGGTGGTGTTACACCGCGGCGCATTCCGGAACGCCGGCGCTACACGCTCCTCTCCGGGCTCGAAACCCTCGAGATCCGCCCCGATTCCAATTTCGTGAACGTTGGCGAGCGCACCAACGTGACCGGTTCGGCGCGCTTCCGCAAGCTCATCCAGGACAACGATTACGACACGGCGCTGTCGGTGGCGAAACAGCAGGTGGAAGACGGCGCGCAGATCATCGACGTCAACATGGACGAGGGCATGCTGGATTCCGAGGCGGCGATGCGCCGCTTCTTGAATTTCGTCTCAACCGACCCGGCCATCGCGCGCGTGCCGATCATGATCGACAGCTCCAAGTTCACAGTCATCGAAGCGGGACTCCAGTGCGCGCAGGGCAAGTGCGTCGTGAACTCCATCTCGCTCAAGGAAGGCGAAGAGGCCTTCGTCGACCACGCGAAACGCGTGCGCCGCTACGGCGCCGCCGTCATCGTGATGGCGTTCGACGAGCAGGGCCAGGCCGATACCGTCGAGCGCAAGGTGTCGATCTGCGAGCGCTCGTTCCGGATTCTCACCGAGAAGGTCGGCTTCCCGCCCGAAGACATCATCTTCGACCCGAATATTTTCGCCATCGCGACGGGGATCGAAGAGCACAACCCCTATGCGTTGAACTTCATCGAGGCGTGCCGGCAGATCAAGGAACGATTCCCACTCTCGCACGTGAGCGGCGGTGTGAGCAACGTGTCGTTCTCGTTCCGCGGCAACGAGCCCGTGCGCCAGGCCATTCACGCGGTGTTCCTCTACCACGCCATTCGCGCCGGCATGGACATGGGCATCGTGAACGCGGGCCAGCTCATGGTGTACGAGGACATCCCGGCTGATCTCCTGGAGCGCGTTGAAGACGTGGTGCTCAACCGCCGGGCGGATGCCACCGAGCGCCTGCTCGAGGTCGCGGACAGTGTCAAGGGCACGGACAAGAAGCGCGATGAAGCCGCGGACCAGTGGCGCACGCTTCCCGCCCGCGAGCGCCTCATGCATGCGCTCGTCCACGGTATCGACGCCTATGTCCTCGAAGACGTGGAGGAGGCGCGCCAGCAGGCCGAGCGTCCCATTCACGTGATCGAGGGCCCGCTCATGGACGGCATGAATGTGGTGGGCGATCTCTTCGGCTCCGGAAAGATGTTTCTGCCGCAGGTTGTGAAGAGCGCGCGCGTCATGAAGAAGGCCGTCGCGCACCTGATTCCGTTCATCGAAGCGGAAAAAGCCGAGACCGGCGGGATCCAGGTGAACGGCAAGATTGTCGTGGCCACCGTGAAGGGCGACGTGCACGACATCGGCAAGAACATTGTCGGCGTCGTCCTGCGCTGCAACAACTACGACGTCGTCGACCTCGGTGTCATGGTTCCCTACCAGAAGATTCTCGACACGGCCAAAGCCGAGAAGGCGGACGTCATCGGTCTCTCGGGGCTTATCACGCCGTCTCTGGACGAAATGGTGACTGTCGCGCGCGAGATGAAAAAGCAGGGCTTCGAGCTCCCGCTCCTGATCGGCGGAGCGACGACCTCGGTGGCGCACACCGCCGTCAAGATCGACCCCGAGTACGACAGGCCTGTCGTGCACGTGCTCGATGCATCGCGCGCGGTGGGCGTCGTCAATCAGCTGCTGGGTGACGAAACGCGCGCACATTTCGCGGCGGGCAAGAAGGATGAGTACCGGAAGCTCCGCGAAGCACGCGATGCGGCGGGCGGCGGTGATTCGAAGTTGATGCCCCTGGCGGCAGCGCGTGGACGCCGCGAGAAGATCGACCTGGCGAAGGTGCCGTCAGCGCCCACATTCCTCGGGACCCGCGTGTTCGACAATTATCCGCTCGCCGAGCTTGTGGAGAGCATCGACTGGACTCCATTTTTCCAGGCGTGGGAGCTGCGCGGCGTGTATCCCAAAATACTCAAGGATCCGGTCGTGGGTGAACAGGCCTCCTCATTATATAAGGAAGCGCGCGAGCTCCTGGATACGCTTGTGCGCGGCGGACGCCTGCGCGCGCGGCGTGATCGGCTTCTTCCCCGCCGCCACGGTGGGCGACGATATTCGTCTTTTCACGGATGGAGCGCGCGGCAGCGAGCTCGCCATGTTGCACTGCCTGCGCCAGCAGGCGGACAAGTCGGATTCACGCCCCAATTTCTGTCTCGCGGATTTCGTGGCGCCCGCGGATGCCAATGTCGAGGATCACGTGGGTGCATTCATCGTGACGGCCGGTGATGGGCTCGATGCCATCGTCGATGAGTTCGAGAAAGCGCACGACGATTATCGCGCCATCATGGCCAAGGCGCTCGCGGACCGTCTCGCGGAAGCGTTCGCGGAGCGCATGCATGAGCGTGTGCGCCGTGAGTTCTGGGGCTACGCGAAAAACGAGACTCTCTCCAACGATGACATCATCAAGGAACGCTACGCCGGCATCCGTCCCGCCCCGGGATATCCGGCCTGCCCCGACCACACCGAGAAGAAAACCCTCTTCGAACTGCTCGACGGCGAGAAAGCCACCGGGGTGACGCTCACCGAGTCGTACGCGATGTGGCCGGCTTCATCCGTGAGCGGCTGGTACTTCGGGCATCCGCAGTCCCATTACTTCGGCGTGGGCAAGATCGCCCGCGACCAGGTCGAGGACTACGCGCGGCGCAAGAAGATGAAGGTTGCCGACATCGAGCGCTGGCTCTCGCCCAACCTGGGCTACCGCACCTGATCATTAGCCGTTTTCCCTACAAACGGCGCATTTACAAGTGTGAGAAATCGTAATTCAGGCTGAGGTCCGCCACCTACGGGTGTGTGCTCGAGCTTCTCGAGCGCTGCCCCGTATCGCTTGCCGGCCAGCCATACTCGCAATTCGTTTAAGGGCCCCTTGCCGATCAAGTAAGGAGAACGACATGCGACACGCGTGTTCTATTGGCATCATGGTGTTGACCCTGGCGGCGGGCCCGGCAACGGCTCGCAACGACGGGGGGGTGGGCCAGTTCATCCGCGTCGTGCCTCCGCCGGCCGGAGCCACCGACAACCCTCGCAACGCAGAACGTTTGCCTGGCCTCGCCGCGCTGGCAGCCAACGACACCACCTGGCTGCACACGGCGACCTTCGATGCCGGC
>DATEHD010000441.1:0-11492 GCA_035279765.1 Candidatus Krumholzibacteriia bacterium
CGTTTGCGTCGGACAGCGCACGCGAGGAAGGCCCCAACGAATTCGTCACGGATCCGATGCGGCGTGCCGTGCCCGCAAAGCCCGCGGCCGCGCCGGCACCCGCTCCGCAGCGTCCCGCGGCCCCGCGTATCGACGCCGCACCGGCCGAGGTCAACATGGACGCGGCTCCCTCCGCCCCGGTGGAGCAGAGCATCACGGTTCCCGTCGTGCTCACGCGCGCCCAGATCCGCTCCGGACAGCCCGTGCACCTCGTTCTCGACATCCGCGTGAAGGACGAATAGCCGCTCGCAAACCCGCTTCGGCGGCGCCCTCGCGATTTCTGTGGATAACCGCACGAAGCGGTTCCCATCCAATCAGTTCCGTTTTTCCGAAAAAATCTTGACAGATTTTTTACCCCTGAACTAAGTTCCGCCCGGAAGCAGCGGCATCCTGTTGTTTTTGCTTGTTTTCGGGCCCGCGGGCGGGCTCTTGGAGGAGGGGTCTCGTGGCAGTTTGGACTCGGCGCAGTGAGAAGGCTACATCAAGGACATTCGGGCTGTTTCGCAGCCGCCCGGCAAGCTCGGGTACGGACTCCCGTGCCGAGTTCGAGCTCGCCCGTGACGCCTGGAAGGAAGGCCGCCAGCGCGAAGCGCTCGCCGCCATCCGCAAGATCGCCGCGCGCGACAGGCTTCCCGACGGCATGCGCGAAACGGTGGGACAATTCTTCGTCGACGCCGATGAGCTCACGATGGCGCTCGAGTGCTTCGAACGCCTCGCGCTGGAAACGCCGACTTCCGCGCTGCCGCACTATTTCCGCGGCCGCGTCTACGATCGCATGGGGCGTCTCGACGACGCGCTCGCCGCGCACCGCAAGGCCATCGACCTCGAGCCCGAGAACGCCGAGTGCCACTATCGCTACGGCGTGACGCTCGCGCGCAACGAGCGCGCCGGCGACGCCGAAGCGAGCTATCGTCGCGCCATCTCGATCGACCGCGGTCATGCGCGCGCCTACACCAATCTCGGATTTCTGCTCGACCAGCGCGGCGACCGCGTGCAGGCCGCACAGCTGTTCCGGCGCGCGCTGCAGTTCAACCCGCATAGCGCCGAAGCGCACTTCAATCTTGGCGCGCTCTACGGCGAGCACGGTAATCACGAAGAAGCGATCCGCGAGTTCCGCCAGGCCATCCGCCTCTCGCCCGACAGCGTGGAAGCCCACTACAACCTGGGCATTGCGTTGTACGAGCAGGGCGACCTCGACGCCGCGCTCGACGCGTTCCGGCGCGTAACGCGCCTGCACGCTGCGCACGCCGACGCGAACTATTTCGTGGGCATGATCTACTTCCGAAAGGGGCTGCACGCGAAGTCGGTGAAGCTGCTGCTCGCGGCGCTCAAGACGAATCCCGACAATCCGTCGATCCTGTACCACATCGGCATGTGCTACAACCACCTCGAGCAGCCGTCGAAGGCGATTCCGCCGCTCAAGCGCGTTACCGAGCTCTCGCCCGACGACCACCGCGCCTTCTACGCGCTGGGGATGGTCTACGACCGGGCCGACATGCGCGATGAGGCGAGGGAAGCGTACCGGTTGGCCGAGTCCCGGTTGCACGCCGGCCACATCAACGTGGCGTGATGCGTCCCGCGCGCCCGCTCGCGCGTCTTGCATTCGTTCTCGCGCTGGCGTGTCCCGCGAGCGTGTTCGCCGTCGGACACGAGCGCATTCCCCTCGACCACTGGGCCTATCCCGCGCTCGAGCGCTTCGAATCGCTCGGGCTGTGCGTGCTTCCCGACGACCGTCCGTTTACGCGCGATGAAATCACCGCGCTGACCGAAGGCATCGCGGCGACAGCCGCGACCGTGACACTGTCCGCTCGCGACGCGTATGAGCTCGATCGTCTACAGCGCGAATTTACGGCTCCCGCCGCGCGCGACGATCCCTCGCAGCGCTACGACCCTGCCTGGTACGGTCAGGATCGTGCCCTGGCACTCGAAGGCGATGTGGCTGTCACGCCGTTTCTGCAGCAGCAGAATTTTTCCACGGAAACGGAAGCATTTCTCGGCATCACCCCCGAGTTTCGCGCGCATCTCGGCGATCACTACACCTACGACGTGCGCTATCAATTGCTGTACGGCCCCGAGCACGGCAACCGCGCCGACAACGCCAAGCCGTCCCGCCGGGAAAAGAGCTTCAACGGCCTTACGTCGCTCTTCGAGCGCTCGTATGTGAACGGGCACTGGGACCAGCTCGATGTGTTCTTCGGGCGCGATCACGTCGACTGGGGTCCGTCGGTGGGGGGCAACCTCATCACGCCGGGCCCGAACATCAGTCTCGATCAGATCAATGCTCAGCTGCGCTGGCGCAGCCTCCGTCTCGATTTCTTTTACGGCCAGCTGTGGACCGATCCGCAGCGCTGGATGGTGGGACACCGCCTGGATGCCACCATCGGTCGCACGGTTCTCGGCCTCAACGAGACCGTGGTATACGGCGGCCGGCCGCTCGACTGGATGTACGCACTGCCCGTCGCGTGGTACTACGCCAACCAGTTCAACGAACGCACCAACGGCGACAACATCATGTGGTCGGTGGATGCGAAGACGAGCGTGCTGCGCCCGCTCACGCTCTACGGGAGCCTGTTGATCGATGATTACCAGTTCCAGCACGAGGGTTATCCCAACAAGCTCGCCGCCGACATCGGCGCGCGCTGGGTGCCGGCGCGGCCGTGGGGACTCGAGATGCGCGGGCAGTATCGCTGGGCCGACATCTACACCTACTCGCACGAAGAATCGCTCTCGGTGTACGTGAGCGGCGCGGGTGAGCTCGAGAACGGCGACGTGCTGCTGGGCGGTCAACCCGGGCCCGACGCCGACGCGTGGTTCGTGAATGCCGATGTGTACCCGCGCGCCAACTGGCGCGTGTCACTGGGCGCCTTCGGCACGCGCATCGGCGAAGGCAACGACCTGCGCAAGTTTGTGCTCCACGCCGACGACCGCAACCCCGCGTTTCCCTCGGGTATTGTCGACAAGTCGATCGGGCTGCGCGCGGGAACACGCTGGGAGCTGCCCGGTAACAAGTGGATTGCGGCTGAATATGCGCACGTCAAAGCCGATAATCGCGGACACGTTGCCGGCAATGACGATTCCTCCGACGGCTTCCGGCTGGAGATTCGCTGGGAGATTCCGTAAGCTCCGCGCCATGCGCGCGCCCGCCCATCTTTCCATCCTGAGACCGCACAACATGCTCGCGTCCGCGCTCGCCGTGGTGGCGGGCAACGTGATTGCGCACGGCAACGGGGGCACGGTGCTCATCGTCACCGCGGTTCTCGCGGCGCTTGTCACCGGTGCCGGTAACATTCTCAACGATTGTTTCGATCTCGAGGTGGACCGCATCAACAAGCCGGGACGCCCACTTCCATCCGGGCGCATCACACCGCGCGCGGCGGTGGCGTGGTACCTGGTGATCTCGGTCGCGGTGACGACCGCGGCCGCGATGCTGGTGCCGCGCGACGTGGGCGCACTCATCATCGTGTGGCAGGTGGCGCTCGCGTGCTACGCGCGCTGGTGCAAGCGCTGGCTGATCGTGGGCAATGTGCTTGTCGCGGCCATCTCCTCCAGCGCGTTTCTGGCCGGAGCGCTTGTCGCGCTCGACCCGGGTGCGGCGCTGATTCCGGGATTGATCGCGTTCAGCTTCGTGATGTGCCGCGAAATCGTGAAGGGTGCCGAGGATGTGGAAGGGGACCGCAAGGGCAACGTGCACACCCTGGCCGTGGTGATGGGAGCACCCCGGGCCGGAACTGTGGCCGCCGTGCTGATGCTGCTGCTGGCGGCGCTGATGCCGGTGCCCGCGCTCACCGCGCACTATCGCGCGCCTTATCTCCTGGTGATGGAGCTCCTGGTGGCACCCACGCTGCTCTCGGGTGCCATGCGGGTGGCATCATCGACAGACAAGCATGCGTTCACACTTACCAGCCGCATGCTCAAGCTGGGCATGTTTCTCGGAATTGCAGGGATTGCACTTGGCGCGTGACGTCTCGGATTAGCAGGACGCTGCGCTTCCAGATGCAAGGCGCGCCGACGATGGCATACCCAAAGCGGAGCGTATGCCGAGGAGGCGCAACGCCGCAGATGGATGTGCCGCGTCCTGCTAAGGGAAGAATAGACTGACGCCGCCGCTAAACGCCCAGTACTCGGTATTGAATCCCACCACGACGGTCTGGTCGGCGGTTGCGGACACCACCGAGTTGTCCGTGTTGCCGTGATAATAGAGTGCCTGTGCGCTGAGTCCCAGCCAGCGCGACGGCAGCCACAACAGACCACCGCCCGCCTGGATCGAGAACGCCCATTCCGACTTGTCGCGCGTGACCGGATCGAGGAATTCGACCTGCACACCGCCCATGCCGAAGCGAAGGTAGGGACGAATGGCGGTGGCCGTCGGAATGACCACGCGGACGAATCCGGACGCCGTCTGAACCTTCGTCTTCAGTGAGTCGCCGAGCGTCTTGTCCTGGTACTCGGTGTTGGCGTAGGAAAAGCCGAGCGACGCGGTGTGTCCCAGGAAATGCTCGATCTCGACCGCCCAGTCGATCGCGCCTTCCTTTTCGTTTCCGAAGCCGGGACGCTCGTCGGCAAATTCACCGACAGGAAGTCCCTTGCCGAGATATCCCGAGACGGCCGTGCGCTGCCAGAGCAGCGGCGGCGGCGTGCGGCGCACCACGGCACGTGACTGCGGGGCGAGAACCGCGACCACCAGGGCCGCGCCCATGATTACCTGTAACCGTCGCATAAAAGCATCTCCTGCTTCGGGGAGGGGAAGAAACGGGGCGGCGGCGCTGTCATCCGAATGATGGAGCGCGACCACCCGCGTGTCAACGCGCTTTGGCTACTTCACAAGCACCAGGCGCGACGAATCGACGGCGGTCCCGCCCACGATCAGGCGGCAGAAATAGACGCCGCTGCCGGCCTGTCCGCCGTGGTCATTCTCGCCGCGCCACACCATGTCGTGTGCACCGGCGCCGGCGTTGGTCAGCTCGAACTGGCGCACGCGTTCGCCTTTCACCGACACGATATCGAGGCGAACGTCGGCGCTGTGATCGAGCACAAAGCGGATCGTCGTCTGCGGATTGAACGGGTTGGGGAAGTTGCCGGCGAGGTGGGAGCGCGGCAACGCGTTCTTCACAGCGGTGGTGATGCGTGCGAGACGATAAATCTTGCCGTCCGCCGCTCCGAACAGGACGTCGTCATCGAAGCCGCCGCCGACGGTGTACATGGCGGGCGCTCCCACGGCGAGATCGAAACGTTCCGGTGTGCCGGCGCCATCGTAATTGAGTCCCCAGATGACGCCGCTGGTGTAGTCCGCGAACACGAACACGCCGGCGAGCTCGGGCAGACGCGTGCCCCAGTAGCGGCAGCCACCCACGACAGCGCTGCCGTCCGTGTGCGAATAGCTGTAGAGCGGAAGCTTCAGGTCCTTGCCGGTTGTGTCGCACGCGCCGGGAGGGGAGCACTCCGGGCCCTCCATCAGCGGCCAGCCACAGTTGTCGCCCCTGTGCACGATGTCGAGCTCTTCGTAGTCGTTTTCGCCCACGTCACACACCCACAGCTCGTTCGTGAACGGATCGATGTTGAAGCGCCATGGATTGCGGAATCCGTACGCGTAGATTTCCGGCCGGTAGCCGCTGGTGTTGTTCGCGAATGGATTGCCCGCTGGAATCTGGTAGAGCGGCGAACCGAATGCGAGCTGCGGTGTGGATCCAAGCGGCGCCGGATCCACGTGCACGTTGATGCGCAGGATCGAGCCCTGCAGGTCGCCGAGATCCTGCGCGGACGCACTGTTCTTGTTGTCGCCCATCGCGACATAGAGATAGCCGTCGTTTCCAAACGCAATCTGTCCGCCGCAGTGATACGCGTTGCCCGGGTCGAACTGGGGCGCGTCGATCAGGATCTCCTCGCTGTTGGGATCGGCGACATCCGGATCCGACGACACGTGCATGCGCGAGAGGATGTTGTGTGTCGGATACTTGGTTTCGTAGTAGATGTAGAAGATCCCGTTCGCCGCGTACCTGGGATCGAACACCAGCCCCAGAAGGCCTGCTTCTCCCGCCGTTCTCACCTTGTAGGCAATGTCGAGGAAGACCTTGGCTGTCGCCGTGTGATAATCGGCGTCGAATACCTGGATGGTGCCGCCTTTCTGCACGACGAACATCCGGTTGGTGCCGTCGTTGGCGGGCTTGATGTCCGTGGGAGCGGGAAAGCTCAGGGACGGAAAGGCACGCTCGAGCACATACTGGGCCCGGGCCGCACCGGCCGGGAGGCCGAGGGCAAGCACGGTCAGCACAAGGAGTGGGCGTCGCCCGGGGGCGTGGGTTACTGCCATCGTTTCTTTCGATGCCGGGGTTGGGATCCAGCCGGGGGGCGTGACGTACCAACAGCCCTTCCATTATACTGCGTCCTCGCAAGAATGGTCAAAGGGCGGAGCCTAGCGGCTACTTGCCCTTGCCTATCCAGCTTCAAGTAATACACGAGGTTGAGTTGCTATGCGAGTTAGACACACCCTCCTTGGACTTGTTGCATTTCTCATGCTCGCGGGTGCCGCCCGGGCCCAGGTTCCCGACTCCGACATCTGGGTCGCGGAAGTTCTGGTCCGTGGACAGACTCTCGATCTGGGTAAACCTGTCAACGTGACCCACCGCGCCGGCTATGACAACCAGCCCTGCTTCCTCCCGGACTCGCAGAGCTTTCTGTACACCGCCGGCCAGGCCGAAGGCGGCACCGACATCTTCCGCTACAGTCTCGTGACGCGCGCCATCGCGCGCGTGACGAGCACGCCCGAGAGTGAATACTCGCCGACGCCGTTCGGCTCCCCGGCGACCGCCTTCTGCACGGTGCGCGTCGAGGCGGACAGCACGCAGCGGCTGTGGCGCATGGGCATGAACGGCAAGGATCCCGCGCTTGTCATGAGCGACGTCGACTCGGTCGGGTACTTCGTGTGGATCGACGACACGCACCTCGCCGCCTTCGTGCTCGGAAACGAAAAGAAGAAGGAGCCGCATACGCTGCGCGTCGTGGACGTGAACACCCAGGCGCAGACGATCGTCGCGCGCGATATCGGACGTTCGCTGCAGCGCATTCCGGACACGCACGACATCACCTACACCGTGCAGGCGGGAGAGGACCGCTTCCGCTTTTTCATCCTGAAAGATGGCGCACGCACCGGGACGCCGCTGATCGATGCGGTGGGCGACGGACAGGATGCGGCATGGCTGGGCGCTGCCATGTTGCATTCGTCGGGCACGACGATCTACGAAGCGCGGCCGCTCCAACCCGGAGCCAGCTGGCGGCCGGTGCGCAATTTTGCCGTCGAAGGTATCGCCGGTATTACGCGCATGGCGGTGGCACCCGATCACGCGTACATCGCGTTCGTCGCGGTGAGCAAGGCGCCGTAGGGCGAGAGCGAAGCCCGACGTTGACCCCGATTTGCGCTAAGTGATACTTTGGCCCTTCTTTGACACGGGCATTTCACACTCGATCTCATGGAAAAACACTTCGATCCGGCCGCCGCGCGCAAGCGCTGGAATCACGAATGGGAGGCCAAACGCCTCTTCATCCCCGACGACTCGTCGCCGGCGGAGCCGTTTGTCATCACGCTCCCGCCTCCCAACGTGACGGGCGTGCTCCACATGGGCCACATCCTGGGCGACACGGTGCAGGATCAGCTCATCCGCTGGAAGCGGATGAACGGCTTCAACACGCTCTGGATTCCCGGCACCGACCACGCCGGGATCGCCACGCAGAAAGTCGTCGAGAAGGCGCTCCTCAAGGAAGGCAAGAAGCGCAGCGACATGACGCGCGAGGAGTTTCTCGCCGAAGCATGGAAGTGGAAGGAGCACCACCACGCGCGCATTGTCGAACAGATGAAGCAGCTGGGTTGTGCCTTCGACTGGAGCCGCGAAGTGTTCACGCTGGACGAGCCGCGTTCGCGTGCGGTGCGTGAAGCGTTCGTTCGTCTCTACGAGAAGGGTCTCATTTATAGAGGCGACTACATCGTCCACTGGTGTCCGCTCGATCAGACCGCGATCTCCGACGAGGAAGTCCAGTACGACGAACGCGATTCGAAGCTTTACTGGGTGAGATACGCCGCCGAAGGCGGCGAACGCGGCGAAGTCATTGTTGCCACCACGCGGCCGGAGACGATTCTGGGCGACACTGCTGTTGCGGTGAACCCCGGCGACAAGGCGAAGCAGCACCTCATCGGCAAGACGTGCACGGTGCCGCTCGTGAATCGCGAGGTTCCCATCGTCGCCGACGACGTTGTGCAGATGGAGTTCGGCTCCGGCTTTGTGAAAGTCACGCCCGCACACGATCTCACTGACTTCGGCATCGGCAAACGCCACGGGTTACCCGCGGTTGTCGTTATTGATCGCGAAGGTCGTATGACAGAAGCCGCGGGAAAAGCGTATGCAGGACTCGACCGCTTCGACGCGCGTAAACGCGTTGTCGAAGACCTGGAGAAAGCCGGCCTTTTGGTGAAGGTCGAACCCTACCGTCACAACGTGGGTACGCACGACCGCTGCGGCACGGTGATCGAGCCGCTTCTCTCCACCCAGTGGTTCGTGAAGATGAAGCCGCTCGCGGAGCCCGCCATTCGCGCCGCCGAGACGGAAGCGATCACGTTCTATCCGCCGCGCTGGCGCAACGTCTACATGAGCTGGATGACGGAGATCCGCGACTGGTGCATCTCGCGCCAGCTGTGGTGGGGCCATCGCATTCCTGTGTGGTACTGCGCCGACGGCCACCTCACTGTGTCGCGCACGGATCCGTCGGTGTGTGCGACGTGCGGCAAGTCCGGGCTGCGCCAGGATGATGACGTGCTCGACACGTGGTTCTCGTCATGGCTGTGGACGTTCTCGCCGCTGGGCTGGCCGGAGAAGACGCGCGATCTCGAGCACTACCATCCGACGTCGGTGCTCGTCACCGGCTCGGACATCATCTTCTTCTGGGTGGCGCGCATGATCATGGCGTCCCTGGAATTCATGGGCGAGGTTCCGTTCCGCCACGTGTTCCTGACCGGCATGGTGCGCGACGGTCAGGGCCGCAAGATGAGCAAGTCGCTGGGCAACTCGCCCGACCCGCTCGATATCATCGACAACTGGGGAACCGACGCGTTCCGCTTCACGCTGTCAATGCTCTCGCCGCCGGGGAAGGACGTGTTTTTCGACGAAGAGAAGCTCGAGCTCGGCCGCAACTTCACCAACAAGCTGTGGCAGGCATCGCGCCTGGTGATGACCGCCGTGGAGAAGGAACCGCCGCTGACAAGCGGCACGGGGCCGGGAGGTGCGGACAACGTTTTTGCCGGGCTTTGGCAGGATGCGTTCGGTTCATCGCTTTCGTTCAATCCCGAGCTGACGTGGGAAGACCGCTGGATCGTTTCTGCCCTCGAGCGCTGTGCGGCCGATATCCAGCGCTCGTTCTCCGAATGGCGTTTGAACGACGCAGCCTTGCGCTTCTACGACTTTTTCTGGCACGACTTCTGTGACTGGTACCTCGAGCTGGCCAAGGTCCGCCTCTATGGCGAAGGCGATCGTCGCACGGTGCTCTCGGTCATGCTGTTCGCGCTCGGCGAATCCATGAAGCTCGTGCATCCGATCATGCCGTACGTCACCGAGGAGATCTGGAGCATCCTTCCCATGACGAAGGGACTGTTGCTGGAGAACAAGTATCCTTCGGGCGACGGCCGCGGTATCGATACCGAAGCGGAAGCGCGCATGCAGCTCTTGCGCAACGTGGTGGTCTCCGTGCGCAACGTTCGCGCTGCCTACCGCGTCAATCCCGGCCTGCGCATTCCGGTGCGTGTGCGCGCCCCCGAGCACCGCGCGGCCCTCCTGCGCGAAGCCGCCGATGGCGTGTTGCGCCTGGCCGGCGCCGCGTCGTTGGATGCCGGTCCGTCGGTGGTGAAGGATCGCGGCAGCGCAGCGACGCCCATCGACGACATCGAGGTCATCGTTCCGCTGGCCGAGTTCGTCGACCTCGATGCCGAGCGCGCGCGCCTCACGAAGGAAGCCGAAAAAGTGGCGAAGGAACTGGGCGACGTGAACACCCGGCTTGGAAACGAGGCGTTCGTGTCCAAGGCCAAGCCCGAGGTGGTCGCGCGCGAGCGCGAACGCTGTTCGCGCCTGGAAGAGGAGCACGGCAAGCTCCTTGAATCGTTGAAGCTGCTGGCGGACGATTAGCGGGCAAGGAGCTTGAAAGATTGACGCCGCGGCTCGGGCGTGGTCTGATTCACATATGACTGACGTCAAAGACAAGGGAACTACACTGGGCGCCGAGGGCAAGACCGTCGGGGAGATTCTGCGCACCACGCGCGAATCGCGCAAGCTGACGATCGAACAGGTCAACCGCGACACGAAGATCTCGGTGCAGACCATTCGCGCCATCGAAGAAGACGATTTCGGCGCGTTTCCCAGTGAAACGTACGTAAAGGGCTTCGTCCGCACGTATGCCGAGTTCCTGGGCCTGGACGGCAATCGCCTGTGGTCGATGATCGGCACCCGTTCCGCCGCGCAGTCGTCGGGACCGGGGCCGTCGTGGGAGACCGAGGGCGGTCTTCGTGAGGAGCGTCTCGGTCCGCCGCGCTGGATCCGTTCGGTCATGATCCCCGCCCTCGTGGCCGTCGTCATCGTGCTTGTCATTCTGCTCGTGCGCGAACACAAGAAGGCGCAGGCGCCCACCGTGGGCCTGCACTCATCCGCTTCCAGCGCTCCCGCGGAGGAGAGAACCGCGTCGCGGTGATTGCGTGGCCGGGGGCTTCGATCTCGTTTCTCACTACCAGGCGACCGGTGACCAACCACAGGCCATCCGCGCGCTGACCGCCGGCGCCAGGGAGGGCAAGCGCCACCAGGTGCTGCTCGGCGTCACCGGCTCCGGCAAGACCTTCACCATCGCCAACGTCATCGCCCAGCTCGGGCTCCCGACGCTCGTCATCTCGCACAACAAGACGCTGGCCGCCCAGCTCTACGGCGAATTCAAAGGCTTCTTTCCCACCAACGCCGTCGAGTACTTCGTGAGCTATTACGATTACTACCAGCCCGAGGCGTTCGTGCCGTCGACAAACACGTACATCGCCAAGGACGCGTCCATCAACGACGACATCGACCGCCTGCGCGTGCGCGCCACCAGCTCGCTCATGACGCGCAACGACGTGGTGGTGGTGTCGAGCGTCTCGTGCATCTACGGACTGGGTTCGCCCGAGCTGGTGCGCGCGATGATGATCACCGCGCACGCCGGTGACCGCTACGACCGCGAAGATTTCCTGCACGCCCTGATCGACATCCAGTACATGCGCAACGACGTTGCCTTCACGCGCGGCACGTTTCGCGTGCGCGGCGAAGTGGTGGAAATCCGCCCCGCCTACGAGGAGGAAGCCATTCGCGTCGAATTCTTCGGCGACCGCATCGAGGCGCTTTCCATCGTCGATCCGTTGACGGGCAAGCGCGTGCGCGCGATCGAGGAACTGAATCTGTTTC
>DATEHD010000442.1:0-5186 GCA_035279765.1 Candidatus Krumholzibacteriia bacterium
GATGTGACGAGGCTCGATTCGATCGACCTCGCGCAGTCGCCGATTGCAACCACCTACACGATCAACCCGACCGGGCAGGTCCAGTATCAGGAATACAAGCTCGACAATCCCTCGCGCCTGGTGATCGACCTGGTCGGCGTCAAGAACGCCATCCAGTCGACCACGCTGAAGGCCGACGGGGCGATGGTCACCGCAGTGCGCACCAGCCAGTTCCAGAACGAACCGGATGCCGTGACGCGTGTGGTGTTCGAGCTCGCAGAGGGCGCTCATTATAAGGTGTCGCGCCGCGGCAACTCGATCGATGTGAGCTTCAGCTCCGCCCCCGGGGTGATGGGTGCGAGCGTGGGCGGTGAAGCGCCCGCGGTTGCGAACGAGTCGCTTCCGGCTGTGACGCCGCAGCCCGCGCCCGCGGAGAGCACGGCACCGGCGGCCGAAGTCAAGAGTGCCAGCGTCACCCAGACGCCCGCCGAGGTGGCCGGGGTGAGCAAGCCCTCGACGCCCACCGAGGTTGCGGTGGTGAGCAAGCCCTCGACGCCGACCGAAAAGCCGGCGCCGAAGAACACCGATGACCAGCAGGCCGCCGTGTGGCCCAACGCCACCAGCGACTCGACCGAGCCGAAGGCGCAGCCGCAGAGCGACGTCGTGCTGGCGCAGGCCAACAGCGGACATATCGCCGCCGAGGAGACCAACACTCCGATCTTCGGCAGCACGCTGTCCAACCAGGCCATGACCATCGACGTCCAGGGCGCCGACATCAAGACGGTGCTGCGGTCGATCTCCGAGTTCTCCGGCGTCAATATCGTCTCCGGACCTGAAGTCGAAGGCTCGGTCGTGATCCACTTGAAGAACGTTCCGTGGAAGGAAGCGCTCGATACCATCCTCAAGAGCCAGGGCTACGACTGGCGCGACGACTACGGCATCATCCGCGTCGCCCCGACCGAGCAGCTTCAGGAGGACGAGATCAAGGCCGTAACCGTGGAGCGCAAGAAGGAAGAAATGGGATCGCTCGTGACGCGTGCGGTAAAGCTCGACTACATCAGCGCCGAAGAGGCCAAGACGGCGCTCAGCAAGATGACGACGCCGCGCGGCAGCATCGACGCTGAAAAGGGCACCAACACGCTGATCATCTCCGAGGTGCCCAAGCGCGCCGACGAGATTGTGGCCATGGTCAAGGAAATGGACAAGAAGCTGAGCCAGGTCGAAATCGTGGCCAAGATGGTCGACGTCGATCATGAGGCCACGCGCGAGCTCGGGGTCAACTGGGCCGCCCTCAACCTGAACTTCGGCAACAAGGCCGTCGGCGACGTGGTCACCGGACAGCGCCTGGTCTCACCGTACGGAACCGTCCGGGTTGGAACCGTACAGTCGTGGGGCGACCTCACCATGATTCTGGATGCGATGGAGAAGGACAACAAGGCCAACATCATCTCGAATCCCCGCATCACGACGGCCGACAACCAGGAAGCACGCATCATGGTGGGCAAGGAGATTCCTCTCATCGTGAGCGACGAGGCCGGCAACGCGATCACGGAGCTCAAGAAGATCGGTGTCATCCTGCGCTGTACGCCGCACGTGAACTCGGACGGCACCATCACCATGGACCTGCATCCTGAATTGTCGGACCTCTCGGAGCAGGCGACCGTTCAGGGCGGCGTGATCATCACGCTGCAGGAAGCCGACACGCGCGTCGTCGTTCGCGACGGCGAGACCGCTGTCATCGGCGGCCTGATCAGCGAGTCGGATCTCTTGTTGCGTAACGGTGTTCCGGTCCTCAAGGACATGCCGCTTCTGGGTCCGCTCTTCCGCTTCGAAAGCAAGACCAAGAAGAAGCGTGAGCTCATTATATTCGTGACGCCGAAGCTCGTGGGCTAGGCGAAGCCGAACATCATTCGACGCGGGGCGGCGGAGCACATGGATGCTGCGCCGCCCCGCGCTGCTTTCTCGCGAAATCCGGTGCCCCGGGCAAAAGAGCGCACGGTGGCCATCGCGAGCCGGACAGGCCGGTACCCCCGGGTGGCGCATCCGCCCGCGGCGGGCGCGATGACGGCGGGAAGTGAGTGGCATAACGATTGCACGATTCAACGGCGGGGGAACACATCATGACTCGTGGTAGGAAAAAAATCTCCACCCGGCGCAACGGGTTCACGCTGGTCGAAATGGTTGTCACGCTCAGCGTGATTGGACTCATCGCGGCCATCACGCTGCCCAACTTCAACGGCTATCTGCGCCACCAGCGCGTGATCGGTATGCGCAACCAGTTGATCGCCGACATGTACTACGCGCGCTCGCTGGCCATCAGTAACCGGCGCACGTTCGCCATCCGCTTTGCGGCCGACCGCTACACAATCGTGGATACCACGAACAATCGCGTGGCGCGCACCATCATGACGCCGAGCGGTGTCCAGGTGGTGGCCGCCGGCAATGCCAACTTCTACGCATGGGGACTTTCGGACGCGACCAACATCACCTTGAGCGGCAGCAGCGCACGGACCGTCGTCACCCTGATGCCCACAGGTTCGGTGGAACATGACTGATCATCACCGCATGCCTCGCTTCGGTTCTGAGGCCGGCTTCAGCCTTGTCGAGCTCGTGGTCGTGCTCGTCATCCTGGCCGTCGGCATCCTGCCGATCGCCTACGTGCAGACGCGCGCCCAGCAGTCGGTCGTCGACTCCGGCCGGGACGGCGAGGCGCTCGCGGTCGCGCAGACCGAAATAGAGACGGCCAAGGGCCGCGGCTTCGGCAACGTTGTCAGCGCCAACGGCGCGGTGGGCAACTACAACTGGGCCCAGACGGTGACGACAGTATCGCAGGGGCTCCAGCAGGTATCGGTCACCGTGACCTGGAACGAGCGCACGACGGCGCGCACCCTGACCGTTGTAACCCTGTTGTCGATGCGTTGAGAGAGGGAACACACATGCGCTTCTCTGTGAACACGATGACACGACAGCCCGGAACCGCGGGCGTAACGCTTGTGGAGCTGATGATCTCGCTCGTGATCTTCGGCGTGGTCCTCATCATACTCAACACGGTGTTCATTTCGTCCAACCGCGTCTACGGCTCCACCGCCATGCGCGCGGGCCAGCAGATGAGCCAGTTGGTCGGCCTCTCCGTCATTACAGAGGAACTCCGCACCGCCGGTTGCGACCCGAATCAGAACGGCCTCGCGGCCTTCGCGGCCGCGACGGCGAACAGCGTTCACATCCAGGCGGACTTCAACGGCGACGGCGCCCTGCAGACGGCCGAGCCGTCCGAGAACGTGACGTTCACCTGGACTCAGAATACCCAGACCGTGAGCCGGGATCCGGGGACGGGCGCGCAGGTGTTCATGCGCAACGTTTCGGCATTTCAATTCCAGTACTACGACGCGGCCAATACCGAGCTCGTGCCCCCGCTGACGGCCGCGCAGCGCGATCTGATCCGTTCGGTTCGGGTCGCGTTCACCACTACGACGAACCGCGGCGGTGTAGTGACCGCTGACACGCGCGTGGCGCTGCGCAACGATTGAGCGCCCCAGGGACAAGAAGGAGAGGGTTCAAGATGCGTGTTATCAACCTGAATGAGCGCGGAAGCGCAATGGTGACGGCCCTGATTTTCCTCGTGGGTCTCGCCGTGGCCGGAGCGGTGGTCGCCATGGTCGCCACCTCGCATCGGCGCGTGACGCAGAACGACTACACGCACAGCCGCTCGTACTACTCGGCGGATGCGGGGTCGGAATCGGCCATCAACTGGATACGCCTGGCGGCGGTGCCGCCGACAATCACCAACCTGGCCACCGGGGCGGTGCGCAACCAGAATTCCTATACACACCTAGATGTCAATGGCGACAGTGAGAACAACATGTTCAAGTACGACGCCACGTACGATCGTGTGCATTTTCGTCCCGGTTGGAGCAAGGAATATCGGGATTTCGACTATACGGTGAACGCGAACGGCGCCAGCGCGCAGACGAGTTCAGCGCAGGTCGAAGTCCAGGTGAGCCGCCTCTATAAAGTGGAGTATTAACTATGCGCAAGCACAACTTCATTACTCTGAGTTTTCTGGTCGCCTTCCTCGCTGCGGCGGTGGTTTTCGGCGTGACGCAGCAGTCGTATGCCGATACCTGCAACTATCCGCTGTTCGTGACGGCGGGTTCGGTGGATGCCAACGTCGTCATTCTGTTCGATACATCGGGCAGCATGAATGACGCGATTTGCAGTGACGACTATAATCCGAGCATCAAGTACCCGGGCGGTCTGAGCAGCACGACAACATATGCGGTGTCGACTTCGGGCACCTACAGCCCGAAGAGCTTCAAGAGCGGCCAGCCCAAGACGCCGACGGCGTACCTGGTGGCCAGCGACGGCGGTTACGACGGCCAGTACTCGGGTAACTACCTGAACTGGGTGTTCTTCAATGCGTCGTCCACGCAGCGCGCGGCCATCCCGCAGTTCACGCGCATCCAGATGGCCAAGACGGCTGTCAACTCGATCCTCACGAGCGCGAGTCCGTCGATTCGCTTCGGGCTGTTCAAGTTCAACGGCGACAACGGTGCCACCAAGGTTTCCGATGTCGGCACCGCCAACGCGACGATCAAGACCAAGGTCAACGCCCTGGTCGGCGATTCGTGGACTCCGCTGGCGGAATCGCTCGTCAGCATCATGACCTATCTCAAGACCACGGGCGGGAGCGCACCGATCCAGTACGCGTGCCAGCGCAATTTCGTGGTCATCGTCACCGACGGGTACCCGACCATGGACCTCAACGTGCCGTCGACATACACCGGCGGCGAGGCGGCCGGAACCTGCGCGGACCTCGGGGGCGACGCGGCCACCTATCCGTCCTCCTACGATTGCTCGGGCTTTCTCGACAACGTGGCCGATTATCTGCGCAATCATGACCTGCGCGCGGACCTTGCGGGCACCCAGTATGCGTGCACGTACACGGTGGGCATGAACGTCGATGCGCCCATCCTGGCCTCCGCGGCGAAGAAGGGCGACGGCGAGTATTTCGTGGCCAACAATGCGGCGCAGCTCGACGCGAGCCTGAGCCGCGTGTTTCGCGATATCGTGAACCGCATCTCGGCGGGTTCGGCGGTGGCCGTCGTTTCGACGGAGGGCCAGACTGCCGACCTCTTGTATCGAGGCAAGTTTGATCCGTCGAAGTGGACGGGCATGCTCGAGGCGTTCACGCTTCCCTATACGGCCGG
>DATEHD010000443.1:0-3485 GCA_035279765.1 Candidatus Krumholzibacteriia bacterium
CCGAGCCGCGGTAGTCGATGTTCAGCACCGTGTAACCGTGCGCCGCGAGGAAGCAGTTGAACATGTACTCGCGGTAGTAGTAGCTCCAGCCGTCGATCACGTTCTGCAGGTAGCCCGCGCCGTGGATGAAGATCACCGCCGCGCCGTTGGACGTGGCGTTGAAACGCGCGGGATCGAACAGATGCGAGTACACGTCGACGCCGTCGGACGCTTTGAACGTGAATGTCTCGGGAGCCAGCCACGGAAAGCTGCGGAAGACTTTCGTCGTCGACTGGGTGAACGGCCCGTCGAGTTTTCCGCTCGCGAGGTCGAGCGTGTAAAGCTCCGCCGGTGTCGTCCAGTCGGAGCGCAGCACGGCCGCGCGGGAGAGATCGCCGGTATACACGAACTGGTACACACCTCGGTTGGGCGTCAGCAGGTGGCGGTTGGAGCCGTCGACGTCCATCGTCCACAGACGCTGCGAGCCGGGTGCCAGCTCATTGGAGAGCACGAGCCAGCGGCTGCGCTTCTGGTCGAACTGCGCGTCGTACACCTCGAAATCGCCGTGCGTGAGCTGGGTGTGCTTGCCATCGAGGGTCACCGTGTAGAGGTGTCCCCACTTGTCGGGCTCGGCGATGTAATAGATACCCTTGCCGTCGGGGAGCCACGCGCCCGTCTCATAAAATGAGGGGCCGTCCACCCAGCGATCATCCTGCAGGTGATCGAGCACCGCCGGCGCCACGGTGCCGTCGGCGGCGCGCTGCGCCGGTGTCGCCGACCAGAACCAGCGGTCATGGAATGCGGGTGGGATGCCGCGCACGAGCAGCACGTCGTCCGCCGGAGACCACCCCATCACCTCGAGGTTCATGTCGTCGTCGCTCTTGAACCACGCGAGCGAGTCGCCCGCCACGTCGACAAACACGAGTTTGGTTTCGTCCTGCGCTTCGCCCACCTTGGTGCGCACTTCCTCGGTCTCCGTGTAGCCGCTCTCGGTGACGATCATCGGGATGATGGGCTTGCGCACGCCCGACGCTTCCTTGGTGAGCAGGACGGCCACGAACTTCCCGCTCGGCGATACCAGGCAGCGCGTGATGTCGAAGCCGGAGCCAACGTGGAGCTTTTTGGGGCGGGACTCCTTCTTCTTGGGGCCGTGCTCCTTGAATTCGGCGAAGAGCCCCTTCTGCTGGTCGATGAGGAACTGGCGCTGTGCGCTGGGCTTGGTCTTCTTGGGATCATCCGATGCGTCCAGGTTGGTGAGCTGGCGGATGAGACCGCCCTCGAACGGCATCGCGTACACCTGCTTCGCGCGCGTGTAATAGATGGTGCGTCCGTCGGGGGAAATCTGGACAGTACTCTCGTCGTCGACGGTCTCGGTGAGACGGCGCGCGACGCCGGTCTGCGCATCGACGGAGTACACGTCGCCATTTCGAATCTCGGCGCGGTGTTTCTTGTCGCGGTCCCACGCGACTTCGTCCGGCTTGGTGGTGTCCGCCACCGCCTTGGCCAGCTTCTCCATTTTCCCGCTGCCGAGATCCATGCGCCACGTGCCGGCGCGGAAGCCCAGGTCGAGATAGTGCTCGTAGGCCTTCTCGGGATCGGTGGCGTTCATCGAGTCGAGCGGCGCCGGGTCATTCCAATGGAAGTAGAGCGTCTTGCCGTCGGCGGAGAACTGCAGGTCCGAGGGCGCCGTACCGACGATGCCCGGTCCCTGCATGATCTGACGGATGGTCAGCTGGTCGAACTGGTGGCGTTCGTTCTGATTGAGCTTCTTGGCCGCCTCGGGCCCCTGGGGATTCTTGTTCTTGTGCTGGCAGGATGCGAGGAGCGCCACGGCGAGGAGACACGGCGCGATGCGTCGGAACATGAAGGACCGCCTTGAAATGGATCGACGAGGGCGTGTCCCGCGCGGCGTCCGCATGCGGATGTAGCGCTCCGGGCACGTTCGTCTTGTTGTCCCAATTTGGGCTGTTGTATCATACGCGCGCTTTCCGACCCAACCCCCTTTTCGCTCGACAGGAAGGAACGACATGGCCACCCGCAAAAAGAAAGGCGCCGCCGGAAGCGCCGGCGCCGACGGCGGGAAAAAACTTTCCCGCGCCGAGATCAAACAGAAGATTCGCGCGCTCAAGAAGCAGCGCACCGAAGCCGGTACCCATTCGGCCAAGGCGAAAGTAAACGAGTACAACAAGCAGCTGCACGTATGGCGTCGCAAGCTGCGCAAGGCGGCGCGCCACAAACAGGCGTGATGCCGGAAAGCTCCCACGATGCAAACCACCACGACCGTGAAGAAACCGTTTCGCACCCGCTTCAATCCGGCGCTGGAGGACATACGAATGTCCCCCATCGTGTCGATCAGCGAAGAAGCACGCACGCGCGCACTGGAGTTCGAGAAGTCGGGCAGGAAATTCGTCTTCTTCCAGCGCGGTGAGATCGATTTTCCGACGCCGTCGTTCATCGTCGAAGCGGCCAAGCGCGGGCTCGACCTCGGGCTCACCAAGTATCCGAAATCGGGCGGCGAAGATTTCTTCAAGGAAGCGGTGATCAACCGTCTGCGCGCCGACCAGGACATCAACGATCTCCAGCCCGGTCATGTGGTGGCGAGCTTCGGCGGCCAGGAGAGCCTCGAGCTGGCGTTCAAACTCTTCTCGCGCGGCGCGGGATTTTCGCCGGCGTGGAGCGGGGCCCTGGAAAACTTTGTTCCCTTCGCGCAGGTCGATTTCGAAGAAGTGCCGCTCAACCGCGACTTCTCGGTCGATTACGACCGTGTGGAGCGCGCCATTCAGGGCCGCGACTTTTTCTATCTGAACAATCCGCACAACCCGACCGGCAAGGTGTTCACCGAGCAGGAGCTCCTGCAGGTCGTCGACATCTGCACGCGCAACGGTGTGTTCGTGATTGCCGACGAGGCGTACGAAAACATCGTGTACGACGGACGTCGCCATTATTCGCTCGCGCGCGTGCGCCAGGAAAACGTGATCACCGCGTTCACGTTCTCGAAGACATACTCGATGACGGGCTGGCGCGTGGGATACGCGGTGACGCGTCACGCGCACATTGCGAAGCTCCTGCGGCTTGGCAACTACACGCAGACCGCCGGTGTCACCACGTTCCTGCAGTACGCGGCCGCGGAGGCTCTCAACAATCTCGAGGAGAGTCGTCGCGCCATCACGGCCATGGTCACGGAGTTCGAGAAGCGTCGCGACGCGCTGTACGAAGGCCTGAAGGATCTCCCGGGAGTCGTTGTCGACCGCCCGCACGGCGCGTTCTACATGTTCCCGAATTTCACGGACAGGATTCCGCGCGAGCTCGAGGGCGAGGAACGCAATCATTACATCTATCAGCTGCTGATGAAGGAAGGCGTGGCCACCGTGTTCGGCTCGTGCTTCGGCCGGCATTTCACGGACAATATCCGCATCTCGTTCTCGGCCACTCCGGTGCCGCTCATTCACGACGCTGCGGAGCGTTTCCATCGCGTGTTCGGCTCGCGGTGAGATGAGCAAGCGCGG
>DATEHD010000444.1:0-2569 GCA_035279765.1 Candidatus Krumholzibacteriia bacterium
TCAGGTCCGGATCGACCTTCCCCTTGAGCTCCTCGAAATAGGTCTTGATGCGCGCGTGTTCCGACGGAAAGAAGCCGTCGCGAAACTGGTGCACCTCCACCGTGCGCGCGGCCGCTTTTTCCAGGAAGCGCGCCGCCGAGGCTTCGGCCTCCTGCGCGCGATTGGCCTGGCCGCTGAATACGATCCAGTGCACGGACACCGACGGGTTGGCCGCCAGAAGGCGCAGCACCGTGCCCCCGCAGCCGATCTCGATGTCATCGCTGTGGGCGCCGAGCAAAAGGACGGAGCGGACTCCGTCCAGCGACAGTGCACGCATACTCATGCGCGCTTCTTGGCCCACATGGTCCAGGGGGCATTGCCGGTCGCGTACATTTCTTCGAGTGCCTGGCGCTCCTTGAACGTGTCCATGCTCACGAAAAAGCCGTCATACTTATAAGCAGCCAGTTTCTTCTTCTCGATCAGGCGCTGGAACGGTTCCTCCACCAGCTCCTCGCCGGGCTTCATGAAGTCGAACACATCTTTGCGCAGCACGAAATAGCCGCCGTTGATGCGCAGTTCGCCTTTCGAGGCGTGCGAGATCTTGCTGACCACGTTGCCCCCGTCCATGTGCACCATGTGGAAGCTCTGGCTGGGACGCACGCACAGGAAGCTCGCCACGCGGTCCGTGCCCTGGAAGCCCTTCACCATGTCCGGCAGCGCAACGTCGGTGAGGTTGTCGCTGTAGTTGGCGAGGAAGTACTCGTCGTCGCCGATGTAATCGCGCACCGCGCGCAGCCGGCCGCCGATGTTCGTCGTCATCCCCGTGTCAACGAATGAGATCTTCCAGTCGTGGATGTCGCTGTTGGCGAGCGCAACGTTTCCCGCCCCCGACAGCGTGAAGTCGTTGGAGAGGCACTCGTCATAGTTGAGGAAGTACTTCTTGATCACGTCCGCCTTGTATCCCAGGCACAGGATGAACTCCTTGTGTCCAAAATGGGCGTAGTACTTCATCACGTGCCACAGGATGGGCCGGTATCCGATGGGCACCATCGGCTTGGGCACATCCTCCGAGTATTCGCGGATTCGCATCCCGAGTCCGCCACAAAACAATACGACTTTCATCTCCGAGCTCCCGGAATGGCGCCACGGGCGCCGTACATCACAAACCGATACCGTCGTAACGCGCGAAGTCCGCGCGATCAAGCATGCGCCGTCCGTCGAACACGAGCGGCTGCGGGTTCATTGCTGCCACCACTGCGGGCAGCGCCTCGAATTCTTTCCAGCGCGTCACCACCACCACCGCGTCCGCGCCCTGCACGGCCTCCTGCATAGTCGCGCTCAGCTGCGCCGGGGTTCCGTTGAGCGCGCGTCGCGCCGGTTCGTTGGCCACCGGGTCGTGCGCCACCACCGTGGCACCCGCGTGGACGAGTGACCGAATGATCGGAAAAGCCGGCGATTCGCGCACGTCGTCGGTGTCGGGCTTGAACGCGAGCCCCAGCACCGCGACGCGCTTGCCGCGCAGCGTCCCCAGATCGCGCTGCAACGCCTCGACCACGCGGCCGGGGCGCTGGCGATTGATCGTCATGACCTCGCGCAGGAGGCTCATGTCGAGCCCGCGCGCCTTGCCGTGCGCGACGAGCGCGCTCACATCCTTGGGCAGGCAGCTGCCGCCGAAGCCGCAGCCCGCCTCCAGGAACGACGCAATCGGCGCCTGCATGCGCGACCCGCTGCCGTTCTCAAGCGTGAGGTACGCGGAGGCGTGGACGCCGTGCATCACATCGAGCGCGTCGATACCGCCGAGCGCGGTGCACAGATCGGCGAGCTCGTTGGAAAACGAAATCATCAGGGCCAGCAGCGAATTCGACGCATACTTGATCATCTCCGCCGTCGACGGATTGGTGCGGATGAGTGAAACACCGGCGAAGCCGGTGTAAAGAGCAGCCATCGCATCCAGCGTGCGCTCGTCGACACCGCCGATTACGATGCGGTCGGGCTGCATGAAG
This sequence comes from Candidatus Krumholzibacteriia bacterium, assembly GCA_035279765.1. Lineage (GTDB taxonomy): Bacteria > Krumholzibacteriota > Krumholzibacteriia > WVZY01 > JAKEHA01 > JAKEHA01. Next base: position 1,983 of record DATEHD010000444.1, read on the forward strand.
TCATCGATAGCGCTGCCTTCCGTCAGGAATTCGGGATTCGCGCCCAGGCCGAAATCAAGACCGGCCTTCTTCCCCGTGATCTTTTCGAGATGTTCGCGAACCAGGCCGGTCGTCGTTCCCGGCACCACCGTGCTCTTCACCACCACCACGTGGTAGCGGTTGGCACGCGCGATGGCACGGCCGATCTCGTCACACGCACGCAGCACATAGGAGAGATCGATGCTTTTGCCGTCGAAGGGCGTGCCCACGGCGATGAGCGTGAGCTCCGTGGCAGCCACCGCTTCGTCCACGCTGCCCGTGGCGCGAAACGCGCGCCCGCTGTGTTTTTTCAGGAGCTCGCTCAGCCCCGCCTCATGGAACGGCGCTTCTCCCGCGCGAATCGTCGCCAGCTTGGCCGCGTCCGATTCGACGCACACCACGTCGTGCCCCTTTTCCGCGAGACAGACACCGGTGACGAGACCGACGTAGCCGGCCCCGATGATGGAGACGCGGCTCACGCGTCCACCGCTTCCCGGTGATAGTGGTACCAGGTGAGCGAGCGACGCAGCCCCTCGTCGACAAGGATTGTCGGATTGTAACCAAGCTCG
>DATEHD010000445.1:0-13997 GCA_035279765.1 Candidatus Krumholzibacteriia bacterium
ACCGCCTGACGCATCGTCCCGGCGAGCTCTCGGGCGGCGAGCAGCAGCGCGTCGCCATTGCGCGCGCTCTTGTCAACCGGCCGGCGGTGGTATTCGCCGACGAGCCGACGGGAAACCTGGATGATGCAACGGGCGAAGGCATTCACCGCCTGATCCGCGATCTCGCGGACTCGGAGCGCGGGACCTTCGTGGTGGTGACGCACAAGCGGCAGTTCGGCCTCTTCGCCGATCGCACGCTCGAGCTGGCAGGGCACACGCTGAGAGAGCTGGAGCGATAAGAAGCGGGAACGACAAGAAAATGAACTGTGAGATTTGCAACATCCGCCCGGCGAAGGTTCATTACACGGAAATCGTGAACAACCAGATGACCAAGATGAACCTGTGCCTGGAGTGTGCCGAGGAGAAGGGTGTCGATGTGCAGAAGACCGGCAACTTCGGTCTGGGCGACCTGGTGGCGGGGCTCATCGACACCGCTGTCGACGCCGACTCGGAGCGTATCTCGAAGGTGCATTGCCCGCGCTGCGGCTACCAGTATTCCGACTTCAAGCGCATCGGGCGGCTGGGATGTCCGGACTGCTACGACGCGTTCGAGTCGCAACTGATCGCCGTCTTGCGCCACGTGCACGGCAGCACGCAGCACACCGGCAAAAAGGCGACGCGCCAGGCGGAGCGTTTCGCGGTGCGCGAAAAGGTGGCGGCGCTGCGTGAAGAGCTGACGCTCGCCATCCGCAACGAGGAATACGAGCGCGCCGCATCCATCCGCGACGAGATTCGTGAGCTGGAGACGCAGGTGGAGGGCGACGCGGTATGAGCTTCGACATCGACGGGCTTGTGCGCGCTCCGGGGGCGTGGCTCGACGGCGCGGGCGAGGAGAGCGAGATCGTTCTCTCCAGCCGCACGCGCATCGCGCGCAACCTTCACGGGCACCGATTCACCCATCACTGCGACAGCGCGGAGCTCGGGGAAATCCTGAGGCTTTCCATGGAGGCGGCGTCGCACACCCGCGCATTCAAGCACGGACGCAGCGCGGCAATGGGCGAAATCTCCACTCTGGACCGGCAAATACTCGTCGAGCGGCACCTGGTTAGCCGTGACTTCGCGACCGAATCGGCCTCGCGCGGCCTGGTGTTCACCGAGGACGAATCACTCGGCCTGATGGTGAACGAGGAGGACCACTTGCGCATCCAGAGCTTCGCGTCGGGGTTCGACCTCGGGACCGCCTTCCGCCGCGCCAACGATCTCGACGACCAGCTGGCGCCGGAGCTGGAGCTCGCCTACCACGAGCGGCTCGGGTTTCTCACCGCCTGTCCCACCAATCTTGGTACGGGCATGCGGGTTTCGGTCCTGATCGACCTTCCCGGCCTGGTGCACAGCAAGGAGATCCATCGCCTGCTGGAGTCGTTGCGCAAGCTCAACCACTCGGCGCGGGGGCTTTACGGGGAGGGTTCGGAAGTGATGGGCAACTTTTTCCAGCTTTCCAACAGCGCGGCGCTCGGTTCTTCCGAGGAGGTCATTCTCAAGAACCTCAGGGAAATGGTTACCAAGGTCATCACTTACGAGCGTCGTTCGCGCGAGATGCTGTTTCGCAAGGCACGGAGGTTGCTTGAGGATAAGGTCTGGCGGGCGTACGGTCTCCTTCGTTATTCTCGGAGTGTAAGCACCAAGGAAGCCTTGAGTCTCATATCTGCCGTACGGATGGGTGTGGGGGTGGGGCTGGTGACGGACGTCCCGCTGCGAACACTGAACGAACTGCTCGTTTATATCCAGCCCGCCCATCTTCAGAAGCTCAAGGGGAACGCAATGGATCCGCAGGAGCGGGACGTGGTGCGGGCGGAATACATACGGGAAGCGCTCGCGCGCGACGCGTCCCAGAATTAAGCATCGTTAGACGGGAGCAACCATGCAGGATCGTTTTACAGACCGTGTGCGCAAGGTGATCTACTATGCGCGCGACGAGGCGGCACGCCTCCAGCACGACTACATCGGCACCGAGCACCTGCTGCTCGGCATCGTGCGTGAGGGCGAGGGCATCGCGGCCAAGGTGCTTGCGAAGCTCGAGCTGGACTTCGAACAGATCCAGCAGGCCGTCGAGAACATGGTCAAGAGCACGGGCGGCACGCTCACCATCGGCGAGATTCCGTTTACGCCGCGCGCCAAGCGTGTGCTCGAGCTCGCCATCGAAGAGGCGCGGCTGCTCGGCCACAACTACGTCGGCACCGAGCATCTCCTGCTGGGCCTGATCCGCGAGGGCGAAGGCGTCGCCGCACAGGTGCTGGCCGAGCTGGGCGTGGACAGGAAGCGCGTGCGCGAGGAAGTGCTGAAGCTCCTCGGTCCCACCACGACTGTCAAGACGCGCAAGGCGAAAAAGGAAAAGAGCGACACGCCCAATCTCGACCAGTTCGGACGCGACCTCACGCAGATGGCGCGCGAGAGCAAGCTCGACCCGATCATCGGTCGCGAGCACGAGATCGAGCGCGTGATCCAGGTGCTCTCGCGCCGCAAGAAGAACAACCCGGTGCTGATCGGCGAGCCGGGCGTGGGCAAGACCGCCATCGCGGAGGGCCTCGCGCAGCGCATCGTCGACAACAAGGTGCCGGAGATCCTCAAGGACCGCCGCATCTGTACCCTCGACCTGGCGTCGGTGGTGGCAGGCACGAAATATCGCGGTCAGTTTGAAGAACGCCTGAAGTCGATCATCAACGAGATCCGCCAGGCGGAAGACGTCATCATCTTCATCGACGAGATTCATACCATCGTCGGTGCCGGCGGCGCGGAGGGTGCGATCGACGCGTCCAACATGCTCAAGCCCGCGCTCGCGCGCGGTGAGTTGCAGTGCATCGGCGCCACGACCCTCGACGAGTACCGCAAGTACATCGAAAAGGACGGCGCGCTCGAGCGTCGCTTCCAGCCCATCATGGTCAACCCGCCGTCGCCGGAAGAGACCATCCAGATCATCTTCGGTCTGCGCGACAAGTACGAAGCGCATCACCGCGTGAAGATCAACGACGACGCGGTGCGCGCCGCAGTGTTTCTCTCCGAGCGCTACATCCACGAGCGCTTTCTGCCCGACAAGGCCATCGACGTGATCGACGAGGCCGGCTCGCGCGCGCGCCTGTCCGTGGTGACGGCGCCCTCGGAGCTGACCGATCTCGAACGCGAGATCGAGGAAGTTGCACGCGAAAAGGAATCCGCCATCCAGGCGCAGGAGTTCGAGAAGGCCGCGCGTCATCGCGACCGCGAGAAGGAATTGCGCCGCACGCTCGACGACATTCGCAAGAACTGGGCGGAGACCAAGCAGCAGCAGGAAACCGTGGTGACGAGCCGCGACATCGCGAAAGTGGTTTCCGCGATGACGGGCATCCCGGTCACCGATGTGGAGAAGGAAGAGACCGCCAAGCTCCTCCATCTCGAGGACCAGCTGCGCAAACGCGTCATCGGCCAGGAAGAAGCAGTCAAAGCCGTGGCGCGCGCCGTGCGCCGCAACCGCGCCGGGCTGCGCGACCCGCGCCGTCCCATCGGCAGCTTCATCTTCCTCGGGCCCACCGGCGTGGGCAAGACCGAGCTCGCCAAGGCCCTCGCCGCGGTGATGTTCGAGTCCGAGGATGCGCTCATTCGCATCGACATGTCGGAGTACATGGAGAAGTTCTCCGTGTCGCGCCTGATCGGCGCGCCTCCCGGATACGTCGGCTATGACGAGGGCGGACAGCTCACCGAAAAGGTGCGCCGCAAACCGTACTCGGTCGTCCTGCTCGACGAAATCGAGAAGGCACACCCCGACGTGTTCAACATCCTGTTGCAGGTGATGGAAGAGGGACAGCTGTCCGACAGCTACGGCCGCCGTGTCGATTTCCGTAACACCGTGCTCATCATGACGTCCAACGTGGGCGCCACCGACATCAAGAGCGGCAAGAGCCTCGGATTCATCCAGGAAGGCTCGGACGCCCAGTACGTCACGGTGAAGGCGAAACTGCTCGAGCACCTGAAGAAGACCTTCAATCCGGAATTCCTGAACCGCCTCGACGACACCATCGTGTTCCGCCAGCTCACGCGCGAGGACATGACGCAGATCGTGGATGTGTTGCTGGGGAATTTCATGGCGCGCCTCGATGTGCTCGATGTGCGCGTGAAGGTAGCGAAGGACGCGCGCACGTTCCTGGTCGAGCACGGCTTCGACCCGGCGCTCGGCGCTCGTCCCTTGAAGCGTGCCATCCAGCGTTACCTGGAGGACCCGTTGAGCGAGCTGATCCTCACGCACGGCATCCAGAAGGACGCGGATATCCAGGTGGGGGTGGGCGGTGACGAGCTATCGTTCGAAGTCACCACGCAGACACAACCCGACGGAGCTCAACCATAGTCCGACGAGCATAGTCCGACGAGGCGATTGGATCGGCCCCGATCCGGAACTAGAAGCAGAATTTCGAATAAGATACCTCTGGCCAACGGCAGGGGTATCTTGCTTTTTATTTCTATTCCCCTGTGGCGGCATGGTACCATGCTGGCCGCTTTGTCCCAACGTTGTAGCTTAATGAAATTAAAGGCATTAGGTCTCCTGGCCGGCCTCCTGGTGGCGGCTCTTGCCACCGGTGCATTCGGCGCCGGCCGTCCCACCACGTTCATCCAGAAGATCCAGGTGAAGGGGAACAAGAAGGTTTCCCGTTCGCAGATCGTGCGCATCCTGGGCGTCAAGCCCGGGGAGGGCTACGACGAGGAACGCATCCGCCCCGGCTTGAAGCGCCTCTACGAGACCCACCAGTTCCGCGACGTGAAGGCGTTTCGCGAAGACGGAACCGCGGCCGATTCGGTGAACGTCGTGATCCAGGTGCAGGAATATCCGCGCATCGACGCGGTGCGCTTCGACAACAACGACCACGTGGGCGACGACGATCTGCAGAAAGCGATCAAGGTGTCGAAGGGCACATTCGTGCGTCCCTCGCTCACCGCGCGCGACAAGGAAGCGATCCAGGACATCTACAAGGAAAAGGGATACTACCGTGCCACCGTCACCGACACGGTGGTCGTCGAGCCCAAGTCGAAAGAGCAGACGCTTGTCTACAAGGTCAAAGAAGGCGCCAAGGTGCACGTGAAGCACGTCGACTTCGTGGGCAACCAGCTCGTCAACAGCGACATCCTTCGGCACTCGATGAAAACCAAAACCGACAACTGGCTGCGCGGCGGAGATTTCAATCCCAAGGATTTGCAGGAAGACCGCGAGCGCATCATCTCGCTCTACAAGAGCGAAGGCTATCTCGACGTCTCCATGAACGAACCCGAGCTGGAATTCACGCCCGACGGCAAGGGGCTGGACATCTATCTCACGCTTGTCGAGGGCCGGCAGTACTTCGTGGGCAAAATCGACTGGAAGGGCAATACGCTCTTCCCGGACACCACCATCGCCCAGCGCGTCACGTTGAAAAAAGGGCAGCCCTTCAACGACGTGATGCTCTCCAAGATCCAGTTCGACATTGCGAACCTCTACGGTGACCGCGGCTACATCTACGCCACGGTGACGCCGGTGAAGAAGATCACGGGCGATGTCATCGACCTCACCTTCGATATCGAGCCGGGAAGTCTCGCCCACGTGCACGAGATCAACATCAGCGGCAACACCAAGACGTGGGAGGAAGTGATCCGGCGCCAGCTCGTGCTCTATCCCGGCGACGTGTTCGCGAGCACCCGATTACGGCGATCGTTGCGTGAAGTCTTCAACCTGGGCTTCTTTGCCGGGCCGCCGGAAGTGAGCGTCAACCAGGCACCCGGCGAGCAGGGCGACATCGATCTGAATCTGAAAGTGACCGAGAAATCGGCGGGACAGTTCCGCGTGGGAGCCGGTTTCTCGCAGCTCAACCGTGTGAGCGGCTTCATCGGGCTCACCGAACCCAACTTCCTGGGACGCGCGTACCGCGTGGGCGTGAACTGGGAATTCTCGCAGACGCGCCAGGACGTCAACCTCCAGTTCACCAACCCGTGGTTCATGGGCACGCCCACCGAGCTGGGACTGCAGGTGTACGCGGCCAACCAGGATCGCGTGTCGCAGCAGTTCTACTCCGACCGCCGCACCGGTTTTTCCGTGCGCGTCGGCCGCCCCTTCCCGTGGATGGACTACACCACCGTGTCGGTGCGCTACAGTCTCGAAAAAGTGCAGCTGTCTGATTTCATCGATTCGTACCAGGGCTCGCTCCGCAACGAGCACTGGCCGCAGACCACGAGCTCGATCGGCCTCACCATGCTGCGCAACTCGACGGACAGCCCGTTCCATCCCACCACCGGAACGCGCACGACGATCAGCACCCGCTGGACCGGCGCCTGGCTCGGCGGCGACGTGGGCGTGCAGCGCTACGAAGGCGAGTTCGCGTGGTACCAGCTGCTGGCGTGGAAATTCGTGCTGATGCTCGACCAGCAGCTGGGCAAGGTGGACGGTTACGGCGAGAAAGCGGCGCCGGACTACGAGCTCTTCCGCCTCGGGGGAAACAGGCGTTACGGGCTGCGCGGCTACGATTTCTACCAGGTGGTCCCGCGGGGCAACGATACGTTTACCGGCGGGCGCTTCTATTCGATTACAATTGCCCAGGTGGAGTGGCCGCTGGTGCCGCCCAGCGTGTACATGCACACCTTCTTCGATTTCGGCAACACGTGGAACAGTTTCGCCGCCGCCGATTTCGGCGACGGTGTGCGCGGCGCCGGCCTGGGTATTACGATCGAGCTCCCGATGATCGGGCTGCTCGGGTTCGATTATGCATACGGTTTCGACCGCGTGGGTGGTGGAGGATGGGAGCCCCACATCACGTTCGGATCCGGATTCTAGAGCGTCGTACAAGACGGAAAAGGAGCGTAAGCTTGATGCTGAACAAACTCATTGCACCGATGGTCCTGGCTGTCGCGCTCGTCGGCGCCACGGCGGGAACCTCGCTTGCCCAGACCCTGAAGATCGGATACATTGACTCGGTCAAAATTTTCGCCGAGAACAAGGAAACGCAGGATGCGGAGCGTCTCTACCGCAGCGATGTCGCGCAGTGGGAGGCGCAGAAGCAGAGCATGGAAGCGAATCTCTCCAAAATGGGAGACGAGCTCAACGCGCAGAGTCCGATGCTCTCGGAAGAAAAGAAGGCGGAACGCCGTCTCGAGTTTCAGCGCAAGATGGACGAGTACAAGAAGTTCATGGAAGACACCTTCGGTGACACCGGACTCGCCGCCAAGCGCAACAAGGAGCTCACGCAACCCATCGTCGACAAGATCAACAAGCTTGTCGAGGTGATCGCCAAGGAGCAGGGGCTCACCATGGTGTTCGACGTGGCCAACGCGAACATCGTATACGCGGACAAGTCACTCGACCTGACCGAGCTCGTGCTGACGAAGCTCAAGTCTGGACAGCAGTAGAGCCGAACGCGCGCGCCGCGCCCGGACAGGAGCACAGTGGGTGACCGGAGCTACAAGCTGGGAGAGCTGGCGGCACTCGTCGGCGGCCGCGTCGAAGGCGACGCCGACCTCGTCATCCGCGGAGTGGCCGGCATCCGCGAAGCGCAGCCGGGCGACATCACCTTCGTCGCCAACGCGCGCTATGAAGAATTCATCGCGGCCACGCGTGCATCGGCCATTCTCGCGGCACCGGGTATTCATGCCGGCATTGCGCTGATCCGCACCGACAATCCCTACTTCGCTTTTTTCCAGGTGCTCAACCTCTTTGCGGGCGATGCGGCGGCGCGCTATGCGCGCGGTGTCCACCCGCAGGCAGTGGTGGAGCACGGCGTCACGCTGGGAGCCGACGTGAGTATCGGGCCGTTCTGCCACATCGGCGGCGGCGCGACCATTGGCGATGGCAGCACCCTGGTGGCGGGCGTGTTCGTGGGTGAGAAAGCGCAAATCGGCAAGGGCTGCCTCATTTATAGCCATGTGACAATTCGTGAAGAATGCCGGCTCGGGGACCGTGTAATCCTCCAACCCGGTGTGGTCATCGGCTCGGACGGCTTCGGCTATGCGCGCCGTGGCGCCGTCCACCACAAGATCCCGCAGATCGGGTGCGTGGTGATCGAAGACGACGTCGAGATCGGCGCCAATTCGTGCGTAGACCGCGCCACCACGGGCGAAACCCGGATCCGGCGCGGAACCAAGATCGACAACCTGGTCCAGGTGGCCCACAACGTGACCCTCGGCGAAAACAGCGTGCTGGCCGCGCAGGTCGGCATCTCGGGGAGCACGGAGGTGGGAGCGAGCGTCAGCATGGGGGGCCAGGCCGGGGTGGGCGGCCATCTCACCATCGGCGACCGCGCCATGGTGGGCGGACAGTCCGGCGTGACGAAATCGGTCCCAGCGGATACCATGGTTTCCGGTTACCCGGCTCGCGAGCATTCCGCCGCGCGCCGGATCTACGCGCACATCGCCCTGTTGCCGGAGCTGTTCAAGCGCGTGAAGAACATCGAACGCCGTCTCGGTTTGCGCCAGGAAGGAGGCGAAGTTGGTTCGTCAGCAGAGAACGATCGGTGAGGAAGTCGTCATCCAGGGACAGGGCCTGCACACGGGCAACCTGGTGACGATGCGCATCAAGCCCGCGCCGGCCGGCGCGGGCATCAAGTTCATCCGGGTCGATCGCACCCCGGCGGTGGAGATTCCCGCCGTGGTGACGAGCATTCCGGAAGAAGTCTCCACCTATCGCAATACCACCATCTCCAACGGCGACGTGGCGATTCATACCGTCGAGCACATTCTCGCGGCGTGTTACGGGCTGGGGATCGACAACCTCGTGATCGAGATGGACGCCAACGAGCCGCCCGAGCCGCCCAGTGGCACCTATGCCGCGTACGCCTCCGACCTGGAAAAGGCGGGCATCGTGGCGCAGGGCGCACCGGCGGACGTGCTCACCATCGACCGCGCGGTGACGCTCAAGGAAAACGGCATCGAGATCAACGCCGTTCCCGCGGATGATTTCCGCGTGAGCTTCACGATTCAATACGACAATCCGCAGATCGGAACCCAGTACGCGAGCTTCTCGATTTCACCCGATGTGTTCGAGAAGGAGATTGCGCCCGCGCGCACCTTCGTCATGTACGACGATGTCGAGCGGCTGCGCGGCATGGGCCTCATCAAGGGCGGGAGCCTCAAGAACGCCCTGGTGTTCACGCGCGACGGCGTCATGAACGAGGAGCACCTTCGTTTTCCCGACGAGTGCGTGCGCCACAAGATCCTCGATCTCGTGGGCGACCTGTCGCTGCTGGGGGCGCCCATTCGCGGCCACGTGCACGCGATCCGTTCCGGCCATGCCGCCAATGTGCGCTTCGTGCGCAAGCTTCACGAGCTGCACCAGCAGAAGAAGCGCAGCGCCACGCCGGCCAAGCCCGGCATCTGGGACGTCGGCCTGATCCAGGAGATCATGCCGCACCGTTATCCGTTTTTGTTGGTGGACCGCATTCTCGAGCTCGAGGACCGCAAGCGCGTCGTCGGCATCAAGAACGTCACCATCAACGAGCCGTTTTTCACAGGGCATTTTCCCGGGCATCCCATCATGCCCGCCGTGCTGATCATCGAAGCGATGGCGCAGACCGGCGGCGTGATGCTGCTCAATACAGTGGACGATCCGAAGAAGTACCTCGTGTATTTCACCCGCGTGGACAAGGCCAAGTTCCGGCGCCCGGTGGTGCCCGGAGACCAGCTTCGTTTCGAGCTCGAGATGAAGAGTCTGCGGCGGGGTATGTGCACGATGGAAGGTAAAGCGTACGTCGACGGCGTGCTCGCCGCAGAAGCCGAGCTGTCGTCGGTAATCGTGGAGCGCTAGCGGCGAAACGCGAACGCGCGGTGTGCCGGTCCCCGTACAAGGAGGGCCGTGCATCGTGGTCGCTGTAACGCGGCTGGCGCCCCGCGCGAAAGGGGCGCGATGAAGACCCATATTCTCAAGAAGACCGAGATTCACCCGACCGCGGTGATCCATCCGTGGGCACGCATCGGGGAAGGCGTGAAGATCGGTCCGTACACAGTGATCGGCGAGAACGTCGAGATCGGCGACGAGTGCGAGATCGCATCCAACGTGCTGATCGAGGGCGCCACGAAGATCGGGAAACGAAACCGGTTCTTCCACGGCGCCAGCGTGGGCACGGCACCGCAGGACTTGAAGTACCACGGCGAGCCGACCTATCTCGTCATCGGCGACGACAACGTGTTCCGCGAGTTCACCACCCTCAACCTGGCAACGGGCGAGGGCGAGACGACAACCATCGGCAGCCGTTGTCTCCTGATGGCATACGTCCACGTCGCACACAATTGCTTTGTGGGCGACGAGGTGATTCTGGCCAACGCGGTGAATCTCGCCGGCCACGTGCACATCGACAACTTCGCCACCGTGGGCGGGCTGACACCGGTGCACCAGTTCGTGCGCATCGGCAAGTACGCGTTCATCGGCGGCGGCAGCCGCATCGAGCGCGATGTTCCGCCGTACATCAAGGTGGCCGGCAATCCGCCGCAGATCTACGGCATCAATTCCATCGGTCTCGAGCGCCGCGGTTTTTCCGCGGAGAGCCGGGCGCTGATCAAGCGCATCTACAAGCTGCTCTATCGCGGCGAGATGAACGTCTCGCAGGTGCTGGAGACGCTCGACGGTGACGACTGGGACAGCGCCGAGGCGGCCGAGATGGCGGAATTCCTGCGCCACTGCGAGCGGGGGATCACGAAGTAGATCGTGGGACTGCGCGTCGGAGTGGTGGGGACGGGACGGCTGGGGCGGGCCCACGTGCGTGTCCTGCGTTCGCTGCCCGGGGTCGATTTCGTCGGCTGCTACGACGCGGACGCGGCGCGTGCGCGTGAAGCGGCCGCCGAGTTCGGCGCCACGGCATTTGATTCCCTCGATGCGCTTTTCTCCGCAGTCAACGCGGTCAGCGTGGTGACGACAACGTCCGCGCATGCGGAGGTAGCCCTCACCGCGCTGGATCGCGGCCTCGACGTGTTCGTGGAGAAGCCTCTGACCGCGTCGGTCGCCGACGGTGAGCGCGTTGTGACGCGCGCGCGCGAGCGCGGCCGGCTCTTGCAGGTGGGGCACATCGAGCGCTTCAATTCCGCCGTGCAGGCGGCGCTTCCTTCCATCGGGCGTCCGCTCTTTGTCGAAGTGCACCGGCTGGCGCCGTTCAACCTGCGCGGCGCCGATGTCTCGGTGGTGATGGATCTGATGATCCATGACCTCGACCTGCTCCGTCTCCTCGTGGGTGCGGAACCCGTGGATGTGCGGGCCAGCGGTGCCGCTCTTCTCACGCATGCTCCCGACATCGTCAACGCGCGTCTCGAATACGCCGACGGTTGCGTGGCGAACGTCACCGCCAGCCGGGTTACCGCCTCACCCATGCGCAAAGTGCGCGTTTTCTCCGATCGCGGTTATTTCTCCATCGATCTGCTGGCGGGGAGCGCCACGCATTACCGGAAGGCCGACGGCTTTGCCGACCGGATTGCGGACGTCAAACGTGGCGGTGCCACGAGCGTTGCGATGACAGACATCATCTCCGTGCAGCAGATACGCGGCGACGGCGCCGAACCGCTGGTCAAGGAGCTGGGCGCGTTCTGCCAGTCGGTCGCCGATCGCACGCCGCCGCCCGTCAGCGGCGAAGACGGTCTCGATGCGGTCCGTCTCGCGGCGCTCATCCTGGAGCGGGTCGGCGAAGCGCGCGCTTAGCAGCCTGCTAACTCATGGCATCCCCACCACGCATCGTCCTGTGCGCGGGAGAGCTCTCGGGCGACATGCACGCCGCGCACGTGGTGTCGGCCTTGTTCGAAGCCCTGCCCGGCGCGCACATCACCGGCATGGCGGGCGCGCTGTGCGCCGGCGCGGGCATGGACGTCCGCTTCCAGTACCGCGACTACGCCGTCATCGGCTTCACCGGAATTCTTTCCAGTCTCCCGCGTTTCCATCGCCTCGAGCGCAGCCTGCGCACGCTGATCGACGACGCGGATCTTTTCATCGCGGTCGACTATCCCGGCTTGAACCTGCGCCTGTGCGAGTATGCGCACGCGCGCGGAAAACGCGTGCTCTACTATATTGCGCCGCAGGTGTGGGCGTGGGGCGCGGGGCGCGTGCAGCGCATGCGCCGCATCGTCGATCGTGTCGCCGTGGTGCTTCCGTTCGAGACCAAAATCTACCGCGATGCGGGCATCGACTGCGAGTTCGTGGGACATCCTTTCATCACCGACCACGACCTCCCGGCGCCGCTCCCGGAAGCGCAGCGCGACGGCATTGCGCTCCTTCCCGGCAGCCGCCCCGGCGAAGTGGCGTCGCTGCTTCCGCTATTTCTCAATGCAGCGCGCAGGCTGCGGGAAAGACATCCCGGGCTGCGCGTCGCCATCGGGCGCAGTCCCGTGGTAAGCCCCTCGCTCTATGACGAGCAGGTGGCCCGCTCCGGGCTGGACCTGACGTTGGGTGATGGCTCCGTTGGCGCGCTGTCGCGCGCCCGCGTTGCGCTGGTGGCGTCGGGCACGGCGACACTCGAATCGGCGCTCCTGGAGACGCCGCTCGTCATTGCCTACCGCACGGGCCGTCTCAACTACGCGTTGGCCCGGCGCCTGGTGCGCATTCCCGACGTGGGACTTGTAAACGTGCTCCTGGGCGAGCGCGTGGCACCCGAGCTGGTGCAGAACGACGCCACGCCGGAAGCGCTCGCGAACGCGCTGGAGTCCATGCTGACGGACGGCGCGCGTCGCGACGAGATGCGCAGGCGCTTTCGCGGACTGCGCGACGAGCTGGCGCGCGGAGCGGGAAGCACGCGCGTGGCGCAGATGGCGGGTGAGCTCCTCGCATGAAACCGCCCATCTGGCTGGTGGCGAACACGGGTGCGCTGTTTGTGCGCGCAATGGGTCCGTCGTGGCGAACGCGCGTCGAGGAGCGCCAGCGCTTCGATCGAGCGCGGGAGCTCGCGCCGCAACTGATCTTTGCGTTCTGGCACGGGCGGCTCCTGCCGCTCCTGTTCGCGCACCGCGACGAGAACATCCACGTGCTCGCGAGCGAGCACGCCGACGGCGAAATGCTGGGACAGACCATCCGCCGGCTGGGCTACGGGCACGTGCGCGGATCCAGCACACGCGGCGGTACGCGTGCGCTTCTGGAGCTCACGGAAAAAGTGCGCGCGGGGTTCGACATCGGCCTTACCGTGGATGGTCCGCGCGGTCCGCGCGGCGTGGTGAAGGCGGGCGCGATCGAAGTCGCGCGTCAGACCGGTGCTGCCATCATTCCCCTCACCAGCGCCTCCGACAGGCATCGAATCTTCCGATCATGGGACGCATTCGAGCTGCCGTATCCGGGCGCGCGTGTGGTCGTGCGCTATGGTGAGCCTCTGGTGGTGGATCCCAATGCGGACCGCGCCGAGGTGGAAGCGCGACGGCTCGACCTCGAGCGCGAGCTCACCCGTATCACCGACGAAGCCGACCGCTCCGCCCGCGGCGAGTTTCTGCGCGGTTCGTGATGAGGTGGCTGCTTCCGTTGTCGTGGGTTTACGGCGCCGGTGTTGCCGCGCACCGTGCCGCGCGCCGGGCGGGCGAGCCCGCGCATGAGCATCCGCGCATCATCTCGGTAGGAAACCTGGAAGCGGGGGGCAACGGCAAGACGCCGCTCGCGATCTGGCTGCTGCAACGGGCCCATGCGGCGGGGAAGACCTGTGCGTACGTGAGCCGGGGTTACGGCGGCACATCGGTATCGAGCTCGGTGGTGAGCTGTGTGCTCGCCGAAAGCGTATCTCCTTCGTCGCTTGCCGGGCTGCGTGTGCTCGCGCGCGGGCACCGTGATCTGCCCGCACATGCTGGCGATGAAGGCGCGCTGGTGTGCGAACGGGCTCCGTTTGCGAGCGCGTTCTTCTGCACGGACAAGACGCGTGCGGTCGCGGCAGCGATCGCGTCGGGCGCCGGCGTGGTGATTCTCGACGATGCGTTTCAGAGCTGGCGCGTGCCGCGACACACAGACATCGTGCTGCTCGACGCCGAGCATCCGCTCGACGGCGGGCAACTTCTGCCGGCCGGCCGGCTGCGTGAGACAGCGGACGCGC
>DATEHD010000446.1:0-3460 GCA_035279765.1 Candidatus Krumholzibacteriia bacterium
TCAATGAAAGTCGCGGCTTCGGGTGCGTGCCTGCTCGCGTGGGGCGCCGGGTTCCCACAAGGATTCCGCCACAATGTGGATCACGTTCGATTCGCGCTGGATCTTGCCGGTGACGCCGAGGAATGACGACGTTTTGGCCAAGAGCGCGTAGCGGTTGAACACATCCTGCCACAGCACCACGTTCACAAATCCGGTTTCGTCTTCCATGGTCATGAACACGACGCCCTTGGCGGTGCCGGGGCGCTGGCGCACGATGACGATGCCGGCGTAGCGCACGCGCCGTCCGTTCGGCATGTTCGTGATGCCGCGTGCATCGGGGAGACCGAGTGCCTGCAAGCGCTCGCGCATGGCGGCCAGCGGATGCCCGCGCGGGCTGTGTCCGGTGGTCTCGTAATCCCACGCAATGGTTTCCATTTCGTCCAGTTCGCGGAAAACAACATCGCCGTCCGCGGAATCGAGCTGCATGGGCGATGCCTCCACCGTTCCGCGCGCCTGCCAGATGGCATCCCGACGATCGCCTTCGACAGCCTCGAATGCTCCCGCCTGCGACAGGCGCGTGCGCATGCGCTCGTCGAGACCGGCGCGGCGCACGCAATCTTCCACGGAAACGAACGCGCGTTCGCGCCGCGCGGCGAGGAGTTTCTGCGCATCGGCTTCGTGGAAACTCTTCACGTAGCGCAGCCCCATGCGTACGGCGAATGAACGCACGCCCTGGTCGCCGGGATTACGCAGTCCCATGGTGGCGAGCGATGCGGGTGCTTCCTCCATCGTGCAGTCCCATTCGCTGCGCGCGACACACACCGGCAGCACCATCAGCCCGTGGCGCTTGGCGTCGTCGATCAGGGTGGCGGGGGAGTAGAAGCCCATCGGCTGCGCGTTCAAAAGCGCGCACGTGAAGGCATCGAGGTAATGCCGCTTGAGCCACGCGGACACGTACGCAACGAGCGCAAAGCTCGCGGCGTGACTCTCCGGAAATCCGTAATCGCCGAAGCCGCGAATCTGCTCGAACACGCGCTCGGCGAACTCCTGCTCGATGCCCTTGGCGCGCATGCGTGTAATCAACCGGTCGCGATGGCGCTCGAGCCGGCCGCTCCGCCGCCACGCCGCCATGTCGCGGCGTAGCTGGTCCGCTTCGCCCGGCGTGTAGTCGGCGGCCACCACGGCGAGCTTCATCACCTGTTCCTGAAAAAGGGGAACGCCAAGCGTCTTTTTGAGGACAGGTTCAAGTGATACATGAGGGTAGATGACCGCCTCCTCGCCGTTACGCCGGCGCAGGTACGGGTGCACCATGCCGCCGGTGATCGGGCCCGGGCGCACGATGCTAACTTCAATCACGAGATCGTAGTAATTGCGCGGCTTCAAGCGGGGCAGCATGGCCATCTGGGCGCGGCTTTCAATTTGAAACGTGCCCACCGTGTCGGCGCGACGGATCATCTCGTAGGTGGGCTCGTCGTCGGCGGGAACCGTGGCCATGGTGAGCTGTGCATGGTGGTGGCCGTCGATCAGATCGAAGGCGCGATTCACGACTGTGAGCATCCCGAGTCCGAGCAGGTCTACCTTGAAGAGCCCGAGCGATTCGAGGTCGTCCTTGTCCCACTGGATGACTGTGCGGTTCTCCATCGTCGCATTCTCGATGGGAACCAGATCGCGCACCGGCTCGTGACCGAGCAGAAATCCTCCCGGATGAATCGAGAGATGGCGCGGAAAATCCTGGAGCTCGGTGGTGAGACGCACGAGGTGATGATGCGCCGGCGTGTCGATGTCGAAGCCCGCGTTCTTCAATCCTTCGGGCGTGATGTCGTCGTAGTGCGAGAGCAGGCGCGCCACGCGATCGAGCGTGGTATCCGGAATGTCGAGCACCTTGCCCACGTCGCGCACGGCGGAGCGCGCACGGTAACGCACCACGTTGGCCACCATGGCCGCGTGCGTGCGGCCGTACTTTTCGTACACCCACTGGATCACTTCTTCGCGACGGTTGTGCTCGATGTCGAGGTCGATGTCGGGCGGCTCCGCGCGTTCTTTGGAGATGAATCTCTCGAACAACAAATCCATGCGCACCGGATCCACCGCGGTGATGCCGAGGCAGTAACACACTGCCGAGTTGGCGGCTGAGCCGCGGCCCTGGCAGAGGATGTGGTGCGCGCGGCAGTACTGCACGATCTCGTGCATGGTGAGGAAGTAGCCCTCGTACTCGAGGTCGCGGATGATCTCGAGTTCTTTGTGGAGTTGCGCTTTCGTCTCGGGCGGAACACCGGCGGGAAAGCGCTCGCGCGGGTAGCGTTCCCTGGCGCCCTCCAACGTGAGACGCTTCAGGTGTTCGAAGGCGCTGGCGCCGTCGGGGAGTTTCTCCAGCGGATAACGGTAGCGGATCTCGCCGAGCGAAAAGGAACAGCGCCCGGCAACTTCTTCCGTGCGGGCAACGGACCCGGGATCGTCCTCATATAATAGAGAGAATGCGTAGGGGGAGCGGAGGGCATGTTCCGCATTGTCCTTCGTTGTCCTTCCGGCGGTGGCGAGCGTGACCCCGTGGCGCAGGCAGGACAGCACGTCCTGCAGGTCGCGACGCGTGCGCGTGTGATAGAGAACTTCCACGGTGGCGAGGGTGGGAATGCCGAAGCGCACCGCCCGCTCGCGCAGGCGTCTCTCCGCGGCGATGTCCTCTGCGCGACGATGGCGCGTGATCATGGCGTAGAGCCGGTCATCGAAGGCGTCTTTCAGATCGCGCGCGACGAACACCGGATCCGTAAGCCCCGCAATGAGGCTCGTGTCGCCGCCCCAGAGGGCAATCAATCCTTCCGCGCGCTCACACACCTCGCGCCAGCGCACCATGCTCTCGCCCTTGGGTGAGCGCAGGCGTCCATCGGTGATGAGGTTGGTGAGGTTTGCGTAGCCTTTGCGATCCGCCGCGAGCAGCACGATGGGGGAGCCGTCTTCGGTGGTGATCTGTGCGCCGCTGATCAGGTGAACGCCGAGCTCGCGCGCTTTGACGAAACCGCGCACCAGGCCATAAACGCCGTCGCGATCCGTGAGTGCAATCGAGCGCAGTCCCAGGCGCGCCGCCTCTTCCACCAGCTCATCCGGGTGGCTCGCACCCTCCAGGAAGGAAAAGTTCGATTTGCACCAGAGCGGCGCGTAGGTGGAGGAGAATCGGCTCACAGCAGGCCCTCAGTTGCAGAAACGGCACGAGGGCAAGATAGCAGACAATTGTCTTTTAGTCAATTTGAGGAATTATTCTCCGGCCATCGACTCTATGGGGTGTTGCGAATGCGCAATCAGGAAGGGACTCGATGTGAAGCTCGCACTTGCGATTCTTACATTCTTGATTCTGTGTTCGCCGGCTCGAGCCACCGTCGGCGGTCAACGGACTGATGCCACCCGCGAAATGGTCGAACTGATCGCGTTGACTACGTCGAGCGCACTGAGCGTGGTAAACACCGCGAAGGCGCTCACGGATGATTCG
>DATEHD010000447.1:0-3375 GCA_035279765.1 Candidatus Krumholzibacteriia bacterium
CTCCACCCGCGTGGCGACGATCACGCGCGCTCCGGCGTCGCGCGCGGCGCGCGCCACCGGCAAGCGGTGCGACCAGAAATACCAATCTTCGGTGACAAGAAACACGATTACCGCCGCGCGGCCGTCGCGCCGGAGCGGCGCATTTGCCGTGTCCACCGTCGAGCGTGCATCGTGATGCGCGGTGCGAGTCTCGTTCATCGCCGCGAGCTCCACGGCAGCGTGATGCCTGTCGCATCACTCGCCGCCCACTCGAGCGCATCGGCAAAGCGCGGTCCCCACACACGGAGGCTGTACTCCGCCTCCACCGTGGCGCGCGCGCGCCGTCCCATCTCTGCGCGCCGCTCGGGCGCTTGCGCGAGAAGTGCGACCCGACCGGCCCATTCTTCCACCGCGGTGGCAAAGAAGGCGTTTTCGCCGTCCCGAACGAACTCCAGGGCGCTACCGCGTGGTGAGCTCACCGACGCCACGCCCGCGCTCATGTACTGGATGAGCTTGAGCGCGCACTTGCCGCGCGACCATTCGTCATCCGCGAGCGGCATGACCCCCGCATCCATGGCGCGCAGGTCGGCCGCCTCGCCGGCTTCCGACCACGTCTTCGACCGGGCGGCGAGCCCGCGCGTGGCCGGCGCGCGGGCGCCCACCACGAGGAGCGAAATCGCCTCCTGGCGCGCGGCCGCATCCAGGGCCGGGATGATGGCATCGAGATATTTCACAGTCTCCGGAGTTCCCATCCATCCCACCACCATGGCGTCGCTCGCGGCGCCGGCGCCATCCGGTACACGCGGCGTGAAACGATCGGTGTCGACCACGGTGGGAAAGAAGAGCACCCGCTCGTTGTACCGTCGCGCGTACTCCTCGAGGTAGCGGTTTCCCGCGAGGACGAGACACGCGTGCGACAGCACGCGCGGGATCTTACCGCGCAGCGCCGAACGCGAGTTCCCGTACATGAGGTGAATGGCGTCATCGAGATCGACTACGTACCGGACACCGCCGCGGGAAAGGAACCATTCGGGAAGGTCGAGCAAATGCGGGAACATCTCTTTCTGAATAAAAACGAGATCGTAGCGGGACGCGGTTGCCACCACGGAAAGTCGCGATGCCACCCGCCGCGCCAGGTAAAACGGTGAGATGCCGCGCCCCGCGTAACGCGACGCGAGATAGTGGTCGTCGTGGAGCGCATGCACCGTGGCATGAATCCCGCGCGACGCGAGGAACGGAAGAAACTGGAGCACGCGGTAGCGGCTGCTCGGGCCGCCCGCGGTGTACTTGTTGAGGAACAGGACGCGCACGGACGTCCCGATGGTCAGCGTCCGCCCGGGGCGGATGCGAACGCGGCTTCGATGAGGTCGCAGAGCACGTGGACGACGGCGAGATGGACTTCCTGGATGAGCGGGGTGTCCTGGCCGGGCACGCGAATGGCAATGTCGCACGCGGCGGCGAGCTTGCCACCGCTGGCACCGGTGAGTCCGATTACAGTCACGCCGTTCTTGCGGGCGGCTTCCGCGGCGCGCAGCACGTTCTCCGAGTTTCCGCTCGTGGAAAACGCGAGCAGCACGTCACCCGCTTTCGCCATGCCGCGCACCTGGCGCGCGAACACGTCGACAAACTCGTAGTCATTGGAGACCGAAGTGAGAGTGGCGATGTTGTCGGAGAGGCACACGGCCCGCAGCGCTTCGCGCTCGCGCTTGTAACGCCCCACCAGTTCGGCGGCAAAGTGCTGCGCTTCCGCCGCGCTGCCCCCGTTGCCGCACGTCCACAGCGTGCCGCCGGCGCGCAGCGCCCCGACGCACGCCACCGCCGCCTGCTCCAGGGCGGGGGCAATCTCGCCCGCGCGCATGAACACATCCACGCGTTCGCGCAGCATCAGCTTCACATCCACTGTCGGCGGTTTCGTCACAGGACGGTGATCTCGCTGTTGTCGCCCACCATGAACCGGTAAGCGCGCGGCGGCTTGGAACCGCGCCGCACGATGACGTTGCGGCCGATCAGGCTGTCGCTCATGCGGCTGCCGATATTCTCGATGCGGCAGTTCTCGAGGAGAATGCTGTTCTCCACTTCACTGTTCTCGACGTGCGACCCGGCGCCGATCGAGGTGAACGGCCCGATGTACGCATCGATGATCTTGGAGCCCTTGCCGATGATGCACGGCCCGCGCAGAACGCTGCGCTTGACCTCGACATCGTCATCCAGATGAACGTGCCCGTGGAATTCCGAATCCTCCAGCTGGCGCGTTTCGACGCGCGTGGCCATGCCGGTGAGCACCATGCGATTGGCGTCGAGCATGTCCTCGAGCTTGCCGGTGTCTTTCCACCAGCCTTCCACGATGTGCGACTGCACGTGGAACTTGTTCTCGATCAGGTACTGGATGGCGTCGGTGATCTCGAGCTCGCCGCGCTTGCTGGGCTTGATCTTGTCGGTGGCCTCGAAGATGCGCGGCGTAAACATGTACACGCCGACGAGCGCGTAGTCGCTCTTGGGATGCTTCGGTTTTTCTTCCAGCCCGATGACGCGGTCGCCGGAGAGCTCCGCCACGCCGAAATCGCCCGGGTTCTTGACGCGGGTGAGCAGGATCTGCGCGTCGAATTTTCCCTTCGAGAACTCGTCAACGAAGTTGCGGATGCCGCCGGAAAGCAGGTTGTCGCCCAGGTACATCACGAACGGATCCGACCCCATGTAGTCGCGCGAGATCTTGACCGCGTGCGCGAGCCCGAGCGGCGCGTCCTGCTTGATGTACGAGATACGCGCGTCGAACTTGGAGCCGTCGCCGACAGCCGCCTTCACCTCGTCGGCGGTATCACCCACGATGATGGCGATGTCCTTGATGCCGGCATCGCGGATGGCCTCGATGCCATAGAAAAGAATCGGTTTGTTGGCGACCGGCACCAGCTGCTTGGCGCTTGTGTGCGTGATGGGGCGAAGCCGCGTTCCGCGTCCGCCGGAGAGAATGAGCGCTTTGATGGCGTGCCTTCCTTTCGTCGCGCGCGGGGCTACTTGCCCTGCTGGACCACCGCGTACACGGACAGGAACAGACTTGTCAGACTGACGAATCCGAGAAACAGGCCGCCCAGAATCACACCGGTTCGCCGTTTGACGAGAATCGTCTCACCGCGATATACGGCGCTGTCGCGGTTGGCGTCGCGCCGGTGGCCGTGATCGTCGTAGATCTCGAGTTTGTCGATGCTGCCCGCTTCCGTCGGGCCACCGGCCATGGCGATGTAGCGCCCCGCCGGAAGACCGCGCTGGAATTCCTGTCCGCCCGGCGCCACTACTTCACCCGCGACAAATACCACGTCCTGGAGCCTGGGGATGTTGATCACATCGCCCGACTTGAGCACCATGGCCTTGGTCGTGTCTCCCTCCACCAGGCGCTTGAGA
>DATEHD010000448.1:0-12043 GCA_035279765.1 Candidatus Krumholzibacteriia bacterium
ACGAGGCCGTCGAGGTCAAAAAAAATCTGGACGCAGTTCCGCAGGTAAGATTTACTCGCATCGCGACGATCCCGGACTAAATTCAGAACATCGCGTGGCGACGCCACGTTCCCTGGTCCCCGGAGAAGCCTGCTGTGCAGCTGCGGAAGCTCGAAATAGCCGGATTCAAATCCTTCATGTCCCGCCTGGAGCTCGACTTCTCCGGCGGCGTCACGGCCATCATCGGCCCCAACGGCTGCGGCAAGTCCAATGTCGTGGATTCCATCCGCTGGGTGCTGGGCGAGCAGCGCACGCGCATTCTGCGCAACTCCAAGATGGAGAACGTGCTGTTCAACGGCACGCGGCTGCGCAAGCCCCTCGGCATGGCCGAGGTCTTCCTGACCCTCGACAACCAGGACCATTCTCTCAATAGCGAATACGGCCAGGTGAAGATCGGACGCCGTCTCTATCGTAGCGGCGTCAGCGAGTACCTGGTGAACGGCCAGCCCGTGCGCCTCAAGGACATTCGCGGCCTTCTTACGGATACCGGCCTCGGCAACAGCGTGTACGCCATCATCGAGCGCAACATGATCGACAGCGTGCTCTCGGAGAAGGAAGACGAGAAGCGCAACCTGCTGGAGGAAGCGGCCGGCGTGATGCGCTACCGCCTGCAGCGCGAAGAGGCCGAGCGCAAGATCAAGGCGACCGAGCAGGATCTGCTGCGTCTCGTCGATATCCTGAACGAGCTCGACAAGGAGCTGCGTTCGCTCAAGTACCAGATGGGGAAGGCGCGGCGTTACCAGGCCTTGAAGGAAGAGGCGGACACGCTGGAGACCGCCCTGCTCAAGGCGACCCTGTATGAGCTGCTCATCAAGCGCGATGAGCTTACCGGCGAGCGCGAGTCGCACGAGAATGTGCGCCTCGTGGGCGACAACGAGATTGCCATTTCCGAGAACCGGCTGCAGGAGATGCGTGTGGGCCTCGCGGAGATGGAGAAGTCGCTGCAGGACATGCACGAGAAACGCTTCGCCACCAGCACGGCACTGCAGCAGCACGACGAGCGCGTGGCCATCCACACCGAGCGCGTGAGCGCATCGCGCATGCGCATCGCGGATGACGAGACCGAAATCGCGCGTGCGCGCACCCGTCTCGATTCGATTGGTGTGGAGCTCGACGCCGACCGCACCAATGCCGCGGCGCGCAGGGAGGCCGCCAGCGCGGCGCGTGCACGTCTCGCCGAGCGCGAGAGCACCTTGCGCGAGGCCAACGGCCGCCTCGAAGGATCGCGCGATGCGCTGCGCAAGCACAAGCAGCTGGCACTCGACCTCGTGCGCGAGCAGGCGCGCGAGAAGGGTGCCCTCGAGCAGATCGAAGTCACGCTGGCGGACCTCATGCGCCGCCAGGATTCGGTGGAGGCGCAGCTCGACGATCTTTCCAGCGAGGAATCGCGCCGCGTGGCCGATCTTCGCTCCATTGAAGGGCGCGTGAGCGCGCAGCAGAGTACGCTCGCAGGCAAGCAGGAAGAACTGGTCAGAATCACGGACGCGTTGGAGCGAACCTCGACCGAGTTGCTGGGATGCGAGCGCTCGATCTCCGATTCGAGCATCGAGATCGCCAAGCTGACGGACAAACGCGACTTCTTGCTCCGCATTCATGAGGAGCACAGTCGCACCGCGGAAGAGCTGCGCGGCCACGGCGCACTTGCCGGCGTGCTTTCGGATCTCGTGCGCGTGGAGAAGAAATACCGCAAGTGCTTCGAAGCCTGTCTTGCGCCCATTCTGAAGAGCGTGGTGGCGGGATCCCGCCGCGATGCCATGAGCTGGCTGCGCTCGTATCGCCGCGGCGAAGCGGGGCGCGTGCAGATTCTGTTCCCGGATCAGTTTGTAAGCGAAGGCCGGCCCGCCAGCGGCTCCGGCATCATCGGCAGTGCCAGCGACCTCGTCGATTGTGATCCGCAGGTCTCCACCTACTTGATCGCCTATCTCGAGGGAGTCGTTGTTGTCGAAGACGTGGAAGTTGCGCTGGCCGTGATCGAACAGGGTCTGGCCACGCGCGTTGCCACCCTCGACGGCGTCTTCTTCGACGGACCCGGCCGCGTGCTCGTGGCCGGGACGGAAGACATCGACTCGACCATGCTGGAGATGCGCTCCAAGCTCGAGGAGCTGGACCGCTCACTTGTGGCCGAGGCGGCGCGCGAGCGCGAAGGGAACGCGAAACGCGACGAGATCGAGGCGGCGCGCGAGCGCATGCAGGACGAAATCGGCGCCATTCGCGCGGCGCTTGTCGCCGACGAGAAGGCGCTCGATGGGGTCATGGAGAGCCGGCGCGAAGCCGAGCTCCACCTGGTGCGCGTGAAAGAAAAGATCACCGCGCTCGAGACCGCCATCGCGGAGACGCGCGATACCATGCTGCAGCTCAAGCCCAAGCTGGAGGCGTCGCGGCGCATGTCGGAGATGCCGGATGCGGCCGCCAACCTCGACTCCGCGGATCTCGCCGCGCTGGAAGATGCGGCCACCGCCGCCGAGCGCGACCGCGAGCGCCTGCTGGACGAAGTCAACGCCATGCGCCTCGAGGAGCTCGCGGCGGCCAACGAGGCGGAGGCCGTCGAGACGCGGGTGCGCAACGCCGAGAAACTTGTCGAAGAATTGAACGACCTCGTGCGCGCGCGTGAGGAAGACCTGCGCCGCTCGGAAGAGCAGATCCGCCTGTCCACCGAGGACATGGCCAACACGCGCGAAGCGGTCACGAAGCTGCACGCCGAGAAGCGCGACATCGAGGCGCATATCGAGTCTGCCAACGAGCGCTACGCGACGGCCAAGACCACGCGCGACTCGCTCGAGGGCGAAATTCACGCCATGAAGGACCAGCGCGAGATCAAGCGCGCCAACATCGAGCGTGTGAACGTGGAGATGGCGGGTGTGGAGACACGCATCGGCGGCGTGGTAGAAAAGGCGCGCGAGAAATTCGGCCGCGACATGGAGCCGATGCTCAAGGATCGTTCGCAGCTCGACCCAGCGGAGTGGGAGAATTTCAACCGCGAAGCCCTGGACGAGATGCGCAAGAAGCTCGAGGAGTTCGGCCCCGTCAACATGCTTGCCGTCGCCGAGCACGACGAGAAGAAAGAGCGCTTCGACTTTCTGACCCGGCAGAAGCTGGACCTGGAGGAAGCGCGCGAGTCGCTCACGCAGGCCATCCGCCGCATCAACAAGGAAGCGCGCCGCATCCTGGCCGAGACCTTCGAGCAGGTGCGCACCAACTTCAAGAACACCTTCATGACGCTCTTCGACGGCGGCGAGGCCGACATTTTCTTTGTCGATTCCGACGACCCGCTGGAAGCCAACATCAAGATCGTCGCCAGCCCCAAGGGGAAGAAGCTCCACGACATCTCGAGCCTGTCTTCGGGCGAGCGTTCGCTGGTGGCGCTCTCGCTCCTCTTTGCCATCTACCTCATCAAGCCGAGCCCGTTCTGCGTGTTCGACGAAGTGGACGCGCCGCTCGACGACGCCAACATCGCGCGTTTCGTGAAGCTCCTGCGTTCGTTCACCGACCACACGCAGTTCATCTGCATCACGCACAACAAGAAGACCATGGAGGCGGCCGACAACATCTACGGTGTGACCATGGAAGAGCCCGGCGTGTCGCGGCTCATCTCCGTGCACCTGGATGACGCCGAGCGTTTCAAAGCCCACGGTTCCACGGGCCGTCCCGCGCAGCAGCGCGACCAGGCGTCTGCGTAGCAGCGCGGCGACAGCCGCGCAATCCTGTATACTCGGTTCATGTTCAATCTGAAAGAAAAGCTCAAGCGTGCGCGCGAGAGTTTCGTCAATCCGCTTGCGAAGGTTCTCCAGCGTTCTTCTTCTCTTTCCAGCGACGATCGCGAGGAAATAGAAGCGCTCCTGTTGTCGGCTGACGTGGGCGTGGAGACGACAGAACGGGTGTTGAACTCTCTGAAAGACGGCGGAGATTCACGAGCGATCGTGCGTGACCAGTTTCTCTCCGTGTTGCGGACGCCGAAGTCCGCTGCAACGTCGTCCGCGGGCGCGCGACCGCGCGCCATCATCATCGTGGGCATCAACGGTGTGGGGAAGACCACCAGCATCGGCAAGCTCGCCTTTGATCTCAAATCGCGCGGCGAAAAAGTGCTCCTGGCCGCGTGTGACACCTTCCGCGCCGCGGCCGCCGACCAGCTCGGCATCTGGGCGGAACGCGTCGGGGTCGAAATGGTGCGCCACAAGGAGGGAACCGATCCCGCATCGGTGGCGTTCGATGCGTGCAGCGCGGCCAAATCGCGCGGCATGGACGTCGTCATTGTCGACACGGCGGGGCGGCTGCACACGCGCGTCAATCTGATGGAGGAGCTCGCCAAGGTGCGCCGCGTGTGCGAGAAGGCGCTCGGCGCAGAAGCTGTGCAGACCTGGCTCGTGCTCGACGCCAATCTCGGCCAGAACTCGCTGGTGCAGGCGCAGGAGTTCACCAAGCGCATGCAGACCGACGGCGTCATCCTCACCAAGCTCGATTCCACCGCCAAGGGCGGCATCGTGCTGGCCGTGGCCGAAACCCTCAAGCTCCCGGTGGTATACATCGGGGTCGGCGAAGCCATCGACGACTTCGCCCCCTTCGACGCCGAACGTTTTGTGGACGCGCTATTGGGGTAGATCCCTCGTTGAATCGCCTCCTCCGGCGCAGTACCATTTACAGTACCGTTTACGCTGCGTGGTGACTCCTAAATTGACTGACGCCTTTCGCTCCAATTGGCAGGAGTTTGAACGCCATGAAAAAAGCTTCGGCAGGGGTGCTTGCGGTCGTGCTGATCGGTGTTCTGGCCGGCTCTGCGCTGGCGCAGGTGCCAACCGTACAGGTCTTTTTTGACGCTTCGCATACTCAGACGATGGCGTCATGCGGCACTCAAGGCACTCTGACGACGCTGTACGTCGTGATGAACAACTGGAACATGAATATCACCGGTGTCGACTTCTCGATCACCTACCCGCCGGCTCTGGTATGGCTGGCAGATGTTCTCCCTGATCCGTCGACCTCAGTCTCCATTGGCCAGTCACCGGGAGGTATCGCTATCGCATATGCGAATTGCTGCTACCTGAACGGCACCCAGAGCCTCGAAGTCTTGCTGCCTCTGGTCATCTGGGCGCCGTGTAATTGTAACTATGGTCCGGGCCCGGTTGTCGTGGGCGGTTATACGCCTCTCGGCAAGACGCAGCCCACAGCTATCCGCAAGGAAGACTTCGAGCAGTTCTCGGGTATCGGCATGACGTCGTTGATTTGTGCCTCCGATTTCGCAACCGAGCCAACCACGTGGGGCAAGGTGAAGGCGTTGTATCGCTAGTTCCTTGAGCTCGCAATATCGAGAGGTCTTGGTTCAGGTCCGCAGCGGACCTGAACCGGCTGCGGGCGGCCGGGTTAGGACCGTAACAGTCCTAACCCCTCGCCTTGACATGAGGCCTCCTCTGACGCAATATCTAACCCGGAAACCTTCAGGGCGGGGTGAAAGTCCCCACCGGCGGTAAAGCCCGCGAGCGGAAATTCCGCAGATCCGGTGAGACTCCGGGGCCGACAGTTAAAGTCTGGATGGGAGAAGGTTACCGTCCTGCCGCGCCTGTGCTTACAGGTGCCGCGCCGCGCTTCTGCGCGGGCGATTCTACTTCTCCCATCTCCTCAAGTCTTCCAGGCAACTTCCTGTCAGGTCGTGTGTTGAATCCTGCTTCTCAGACTCTAAGCGGAACCGTCGGTCACCCAGCACCCGCGTCGTGGAACGACGTGGACCTCGCCTTCATGGCGCGGGCCCGCGAGCTGGGTCGTCTGGGCGCCGGCCGCACCTGGACCAATCCCATGGTGGGAGCGGTGATCGTTCGCGATGGGGTTGTCGTCGCCGAGGCCTACCACCATCGTCTCGGCGAGCCCCACGCGGAGTGCCTGGCGTTTGCCGCCACGGGGGATGCGGCCCGGGGCGCCACGCTGTACGTGAGCCTGGAGCCGTGCGCGCATCAGGGCCACACGCCGCCGTGCGTGGAAGGAATCCTCACGGCCGGCATTGCGCGCGTGGTGATTCCCGCGCCCGATCCCGACGCGCGTGTGTCCGGGCTCGGCATTGCCATGCTGCGCGCGCGTGGTGTGCGTGTCGATGTCGGTTGCGATGCCGCGGCAGCGATCCTCGACAACCAGGGCTACTACCACAACCGCCTCGGAGTCGCGCACACAATCACGCTCAAGCTGGCAACCTCGCGCGACGGCATGGTGGCGCGAGCGCGCGGGCAGCGTGACCGCATCACCGGGGATGCCGCGCAGCTCGACGCCCACCGCCTGCGCGCGGTGAACGACGCCATCATCATTGGCGCCGAGACGGCGCGCATCGACAGGCCGCGGCTCGATTGCAGGTTGCTCGAGGCGGGCGTTGATCGCGAGCCGGCGATTGTGGTGTTCGATACCCATCTTTCTCTCGGGACAGTTGCCGAGTGGCCTGCCAGCGATCGTGACTATGTGATTGTGTGTGGAGAAAGCGCGGATGCGGCGCGCGCACGCGCTGTCGAATCGCGCGGCGCGCGCCTTCTGCGGTGCAACGAGCGCAACGGTATGGTTGATGTGAATGAAGCCGTCGAGAAAGTCGTGTCATCGGGACTTTCCCGTCTTCTGGTTGAGGGCGGCCCGCGTGTCATGCAGAGCTTTGTCGCGGCCGGGCAGTGGGATGCCTTCTGGCATTACGAGAGCACTGCTGAATTCGGCGCGGATGGTGTTCCGATGGGAATGCCGGCCTCCGGCACTCTCGTCGACGATCTCGCGCTCGGCGCCGATACGCGCCGGCGCTATGTCAACGCAGGATCGTGGAATGAATTGGTCAGTGGATTGAACAAGCGTGAGGGGCTTCATGTTCACGGGCATCGTTGAGGGAATCGCGCGCATTGACGATGTGCGTGACGCGGGAACCGCGCGAACATTTCGTATCGCGACGAACGACGCGTTCCGGCGCGCGAAATTCGCCGACGGAGAAAGCATCGCCGTGAACGGTGTTTGCCTCACGGTCGAACAGTCCGGTGTGGATTGGTTTCAGGCTACCGCGGTAGAGGAAACGCTGAAACGAACGACGCTGGGCTCGCTGCGCAAGGATAGTCGCGTGAACCTCGAGCGGGCGGCCACGGCGGCCACACTCCTGGGCGGTCACATCGTGCAGGGGCACGTGGACGGCGTGGGGCGCGTGGTGGAGTTCGGCGGCAGCGAAGCGGGTGACCGCCGTCTCGCGCTCGAGCTGCCCGAAGACGTGTACGAACTGTGCGCGGAAAAAGGATCGATCACGGTGGACGGCATCAGTCTTACCGTCGCGCGCAAACTGGAACACCGGCGCATTGAAATTGCGATCGTGCCGTACACGATGGAGAAGACCATTGCCAACGAATACGTGTCCGGCCGCGCCGTAAATGTCGAGGCCGACGTGATCGCCCGTTACGTGCGCGAGCAATTGCGCAAGAGCAGCGAGTTTATCGGGAGGATTGAAGCATGAGTGATTTTTGCAGCATTGAAGCCGCCATCCAGGCCATTCGCGATGGCGAGATCATCGTGGTTGTTGACGACGCCGACCGTGAGAACGAAGGCGACATGATCCTGGCGGCGGAGAAAACCACGCCGGAGAAGATCAACTTCCTCGCGCGCTTCGCGCGCGGGCTGATCTGCGCACCCATCACCGAGGCGCGCGCGCAGGAGCTCGAGCTCGGTCCCATGGTGCCGGAGAACACGTGCCGGCTCGGCACCGCGTTCACCGTGTCGATCGATCTCGTCGGCGGCACCACGACGGGCATCAGCGCGCACGACCGCGCCGCCACTATACGTGCGCTGGTCGATCCCAATACGCGCCCCGATGATTTCATGCGCCCCGGCCACATTTTTCCGCTCGTCGCCAAGGAAGGCGGCGTGTTGCGCCGTGCCGGTCACACGGAAGCCTCCGTCGACCTCGCGCGTCTCGCCGGCCTGGCGCCCGCGGGCGTTCTGTGCGAAGTGCTGGATGACGACGGCTCCATGGCGCGGCTCCCGCGCCTGGTTGAAATTGCGGAGCAGTACGGACTCAAGATTGTCACCATTGCCGATCTGATCGCGTATCGCCGCCGCACGGAAAAACTCGTCGAGAAAGTCCGCGAGATCCGTTTTCCCAGCGAGTTCGGCGATTTCCACCTGCACCTCTATCGCGGCCTCGTCAGCGGTTGCAATCACATCGCACTCACGCGCGGGGAGATCCGTCCCGACAAGCCCGTGCTTGTGCGCGTGCACTCGCAGTGCTTCACCGGTGACGTGCTGGGATCCATGCGTTGCGACTGCGGCCCGCAGCTCCACCGCGCCATGACCATGATCGAGGAGGAAGGCTGCGGCGTTCTCCTGTACATGAACCAGGAGGGACGCGGTATCGGTCTCGAGAACAAGATTCATGCATACGCGCTGCAGGACCAGGGCCGCGACACAGTCGAGGCCAACGCCGATCTCGGCTTCGCGCCGGATCTGCGCGATTACGGCGTGGGTGCACAGATCCTGAGCGACCTGGGCGTGGGGAAGATGCGCCTGCTCACCAACAATCCGCGCAAGGTGGTCGGTCTCGCGTCGCACGGCCTCGACATCGTCGACAGGGTGCCCATCGAAATCGAAGCCAACGACGTCAATCGCCGCTACCTCGCGGCCAAGCGCGACAAGCTCGGCCACATGCTGACGCAGGTGCTGGTGTCTCCGGCCACCGGGCCCGGCGGGATCAAGCATGCCGACTGAACACCGCGCGCGGCTCGACGGCAGCGGCCGCTCGGTCGCCATCGTCGCGAGCCGCTTCAATGATGTGGTGACCAAGCGCGTCGTCGAAGGCGCCGTGGAGGGCCTTAAAGCTCACGGCATCGAAGACGGCGCAATCCATGTATACTGGGTGTCGGGTGCGTTCGAAGTCCCGCAGCTCGCGGTGCAGATTGCGCGCGAGAAAAAGGTGGACGGTGTGGTGTGGGCGGGGGCGATCATTCGCGGGGAGACTTCCCATTACGACGTGCTTTCGAAAACCGTGACGGAGTCGATCGAGACCGCGGCACTGTCGACAGGTGTGCCCATGACGCTGGCCGTGCTCACCACGGACACGCTCGAACAGGCTGTCGACCGCGCCGGTGGCAAACACGGCAACGCGGGATGGAACGCCGCGGTGGCCCTTGTCGAATTGATGGCACAGTTCCGGAGCTGAGATGGGGAAAAGACGCCGCGCAAGAGAGATGGTGCTGCAGGCACTGTACGAGTCCGAATTCGCACCGGACCGTGCGGCGCTCGACGTCGTGGGCGAGCAGATCGACAGGCGTGGTCCGTCCGAGGAAGGCGCCGAGCGCGCGCGTGATCTCTTCTTGAAGACTGTCGAGAAGCGCGACGAGCTCGACACAATCATCCGCCAGTATCTCGAGAACTGGGACTTCGAGCGGCTTTCCTTGATCGACAGGAACATCCTGCGTTTTGCGCTCGCCGAAGTGCTCTACTTTCCCGACGTGCCCTCCGGCGTCATCATCGACGAAGCGATCGAGATCGCGCACCGCTACAGCTCCGAGGAAGCGGGACGCCTTGTCAATGGGCTCGTCGACCGCGCGGTGAAGCAGTTTCGCGGAGGCACCGCGTGAAGTTCGCCGTCTTCTCCGACGTGCACGCCAACCTCGAAGCGCTCGACGCCGTGCTCGCACACGCCGGGCGCGAGCACGTGTCGTTTTATCTGTGCCTGGGCGACGTGATCGGCTACGGCGCCAATCCCAACGAATGTGTCGACCGCGTGCGCGCGCTCTCGCCGTCGGTCTGCCTGCGCGGGAATCACGACGCGGCTGCGGTGGACGCACGCGAGCGCGCCTTCTTCCACGAAGTGGCGCTGCAGGGAATTCATTACAGCGCGCGTCACCTCACGCCGGAAAACGCGGAGTACCTGCATTCGCTTCCGTATGTATACCGCGACCACGCACGCATGATGGCGGTGCACGCGTCGCCGTTTCACCCCGAAGAGTGGGAGTACGTGCTGGACTCGCCCGGCGCCGAGCGCGCGTTCGAAGCCATGACCCCCGCCCGCGCGGCCTTCATCGGCCATTCGCATTCGCCCGTGGTGTTCTG
The DNA here is from genome assembly GCA_035279765.1 of Candidatus Krumholzibacteriia bacterium. Taxonomy (GTDB): domain Bacteria; phylum Krumholzibacteriota; class Krumholzibacteriia; order WVZY01; family JAKEHA01; genus JAKEHA01. Next base: position 10,081 of record DATEHD010000448.1, read on the forward strand.
TGACGACGGCAGCGTCCAGCGCTTTCCGCACGACGCCCTGACCATGGACCTCGCGTCGCACCGCTACGTGCTCAACGTGGGCAGCGTGGGGCAGCCGCGCGACGGGAACCCGGATGCGTCCTACGTGGTATATGACGACAAGAACGACAGCGTCACGCATCACCGCGTGCGCTACGACCGCGAGAAAGCGGCGGAGAAGATCCTGCGCGCCGGGCTTCCGCCCGTGCTCGCCGAGCGACTGCTGATCGGTTACTGATTTTTCCCGCACTCATTCCTGGCACACATGAAGCGCACGTCTGAAAAGCGTCACTGGGACGAATTCTGGGCCTCGTCGCCCGGCATTGACGACGTCTACGCCAACGATGATCGCCTGGTGCGGTTCTTGTTGTCGCAGATCGATGTCAAAGGGAAGCGCGTGCTCGAAGTGGGCGCGGGCACCGGACGCGACAGCCTCGCGCTGGCGAAAGCGGGCGCGCGCGTGACCACGTTCGACTACAGCGATGAATCCCTGCGTCTGCTCGGCGGCATTGCCGGCGATCAAATGGACATCGTGTGCGGCGATGCACTGGCCCTGCCCTTCGCCGACGGCTCGTTCGACATTGTGTTCCACCAGGGGCTGCTCGAACATTTTCGAACCCCCATCGATCTTTTGCGCGAGAACCAGCGCGTTCTGCGCACCGGCGGATATGTACTCGTCGATGTGCCGCAGCGCTGGCATTACTACACGGCGATGAAGCACGCGCTCATGGCGGCCAACCGCTGGTTCGCCGGCTGGGAAACCGAGTTCAGCGCGGGTGAGCTCTCGCGGCTCTTGCGCGAGGCGGGCTTCGAGATCACGGGCGCGTACGGATCCAACCTGTTTCCGCCCGTGTGGTACCGCGGTGTGCGGCGCGTGCTGCTCAAGGCCGGCGTTCGCCTCCCGATGCAGCCATCACCGGGCGTTCATCGCATGCGTGAGAGCGTGCGCGATGCGATTCCGCATCCGGTGCGCATGGCCACGTCGATGGTGATCGGCGTCATGGGCAGGAAGCAATAGTGTCCGCGCGCCCGATGCATCTGGTCGCCCTCAACTGGCGCGATATCAAGAATCCCGAAGCGGGCGGCGCCGAGATTCATCTCCACGAGATCTTGAAGCGCATGGTGGCGCGCGGCCACCGCGCGACCCTGTTTGCGACCGCGTGGGATGGCGGCAAGAACAAGGATGAAATCGACGGTGTGCGGGTGATCCGGACCGGCGACTGGTGGAATGCCAACTTCGTGCTTCCGCGCGCGATGCAGAAATACCTGTGTGACCACGACGCCGACCTGGTCATCGAGGACATCAACAAGATCCCCTTTTTGGCGCCGCGCTACACGCGTCTGCCCGTGCTGCCCGTCATTCCGCACCTGTTCGGCTCGACAGTATTCCGCGAGACCAATCCTGCCTTTGCGTCCTACGTGCTGGCGTGGGAGAAGCTGATCCCGCGCGTTTACCGCGACTGCCGCTTCGCCGTGATTTCTCCCAGCACGCGTGACGACCTGATCGCGCGCGGTATCGACGCAGCGCGCATCGACGTGGTGCTGTGCGGGCTGGATCACTCCGTGTTTCGCCGCATTCCCGGAGTCACGCGTGAGCGCCGGCCGACGCTTGTGCACTTCGGGCGCATGCGCAAGTACAAGGCCATCGATGTGGTGATCCGCGCCCTCGCGCTCGTGCGCCAGGAGGTCCACGGCGCCCAGCTCGTCATCATTGGTGACGGCCCCGATCGCGAGCGCCTCGACGATGTGGTCCGCCGCGAGCGTCTGCACGAAGCCGTGCACTTCGCGGGGCGCATGAGCGGCGCGCAGATGGTCGAGCAGCTGAACCGCTCGCACGTGTTTCTGAACGCGAGCCCCAAGGAAGGCTGGGGCCTCACGGTGGTGGAAGCGAATGCGTGTGGAGTCCCGGTGGTCGGGAGCGATGTGCCAGGACTCAGGGACTCGA
>DATEHD010000449.1:0-6938 GCA_035279765.1 Candidatus Krumholzibacteriia bacterium
AATTCCGGATCAACGCCTGAACCAGGCGGATCAGTTGTGTGGTGTCGGGTATGAGATTGTTCGTTTCTTGCATATTTTTCGGAATGGATTGGGTACGTCACCTAGGATATGCCCTCGTACAGACCGAATCAAGCGTCCTGCTACCAAAATGCGTAGCTTGTGGCTGGAAGATTGTCCCCAGCCGGGCAAGAACCTGTTGAAGTAGCAGCAGTTCAGGGCGAGGATCGGGAGGGAGACGGCCTCGTGATCTCCATCCCTTGACAGGACAAGGGCATACCGCATTCGAGGGACAATTTCCCAGCCACAACCAACATGAAAGAAACAAGGGTTTCCGACACGCTGCGCGACTCGGCCGACCGCCTTCCGGCCAACCCCGGGGTCTACCTCTTTCGGGATGAGGACGGCCGGGTGCTCTACGTCGGCAAAGCGCAGTCGCTGCGCACGCGGGTGAAGAATTACTTCCGCGAAGGCGGCGACGGCCGGGCCACCGTGGAGTTCCTGGTGGCGCGGGCGAAGAGCATCGACTTCGTGGTGACGGGCACCGAGCAGGAAGCGCTGATCCTCGAGAACAACCTCATCAAGAAGCACCGGCCCCGCTACAACGTCGTTTTCAAAGACGACAAGAGCTACGTCCATCTACGCCTCGATTCGAAGCACGCCTTCCCGCGTCTCACCGTGGTGCGCCGGCCGCGCCGCGACGGGGCGACGTACTTCGGGCCCTTCGCCTCGGCCGGATCGGTGCGGCAGACGCTGCGTACGCTGGGTCGCATCTTTCCGATGCGCACGTGCACCGACGCCGATTTCGCCAGCCGCACGCGGCCGTGCCTCTACTATTACATCCAGCGCTGCCCGGGCCCGTGCGTGGGTCACATCGAGGCGTCCGAGTACGCGGAGACTGTCAAGCGCGTCACCATGTTCCTCAAGGGGCGAAGCCAGGACCTGTTGAAAACGCTGCGCGACAAGATGGACCTGCAGGCGGCCGAGCGTCGCTACGAAGAAGCCGGGCGCACGCGCGACCAGCTCTTTGCGCTGCAGAGCGTGGTGGAGCGACAGCGCATTTCGTCGCCGCAGCGCGCCGAGCGCGACGTGTTCGCCACGTACCATCACAAAGAACAGCTGGTGATCCAGCTGGTCACCGTTCGCGACGGACAGGTGTCGGGAGCCGAGACGTTCTTCTTCGACAACGCGGTGCAGTCGACAGCGGAACACCTGGCGTCGTTTCTCAACCAGTACTACCAGAGCGGTGCGCCCATTCCGGAAGAGGTGCTTGTCGAGGCAGAGATCCCGGATGTGACGGCGCTCGCGACACTCCTCTCCGAGCGCGCCAAGCGGAACGTGAGCATCTCCGTGCCGCAGCGCGGCGAGCGCGTGACGCTCGTCGAGCTGGCCAAGAAGAACGCGAGTGTTGCGTTCAACGAGGGACGTGGCAACGATCGCAACCGCGAGATTCTCGACGATCTGCAGGAGCTGCTCTCGCTGGAGAACTATCCGCGCCGCATCGAATGCTTCGACATTTCGAACATCCAGGGCACCCGCGCGGTGGCGTCGGGAGTCACGTTCATCGACGGCGAGCCGGCGAAGGCGCAGTATCGCAAGTTCCGCATTCGGACCGTGGAGGGCGCGGACGATTACGCGATGATGCGCGAAGTGCTGGAGCGGCGCGTGTCGCGCGGCATGAAGGAAGGCGATCTTCCCGACCTGCTCATTGTGGACGGCGGGCGCGGACAGCTTAACGTCGCCCGCGAGGTGATCGCGCGGCTCGGTGCCGAGATCGAGTTGATCGGCGTGGCCAAAGTGCGCGACGAAGAGACCGGCCGCAAGATTCGAGGCCAGGAGCGCATCTACTTGCCCGACCTGCCGGAGCCGCTCCTTCTCGACGGGCAGTCGCAGGCACTGTACCTGCTCGAGCGCATCCGCGACGAAGCCCACCGCTTCGCCAACACCTACCACCGCCAGCTGCGCACCAAGGCCATGGGCGAATCCAAGCTCGACGGGGTGCCGGGGATCGGCACGGTGCTCAAGCGCCGCCTCCTGCAGGAATTTGGGAGCCTGGACCGCCTGCGCCGGGCGGACGTGGATGCCATCGCGGCCGTCCCAGGCATGTCCCGGCGCCGGGCCCAGGCCCTCAAAGACGCCTTGGGCTAGCGCCAAGCCCGTCCTGCCGTTGACTTTTGAGTCGTTGCCCCCTATGATGCCATTGGTTCGACAGGTGGATGCCGGGTCGGGCCACCCCACCAGCACGTTTTCAATTATCTATCCCGATTGGTTGCCGTTTCGGAGGTTCCCGACGTGATTTCGACACGCAAGCTGGTCGTTATGGCACTGGGCGTTTCTGCCCTGGTGGCCGCGTGCACTAGTGATCCGGTCATTCCGCCGCCGCCCAAGGCGCCGCCGCAGATCAAGACGTCGCTGCTCTACACGGACACACACGACAACAAGGGACTTCCCAGTGACGATGTGTATGCCATGCTCGCGGTGAGCAACGGCGAGTTCTGGATCGGCACCAACGCCGGCCTGGTCCGTTATCCGAGTCTCAACACCAACACGCGTCCGGCGGATAATCTCGTCAACGAAGTGAACGGTCTGCCGCATCCGCAAGTAAAGGCAATGGCGGAGCTCGACGGCAAGGTTTACGTCGCCACGTGGGGCGGCGGCCTCGGCGTCTACAACATCGCCGGCAATGCGTGGACGCAAGTCCGGCCCGGCGCGACCGGACTGACCGAAGGCTATGTCGCCGATCTGGCGGTATCTCCCACGGAAGACAAACTCTACCTGGCCACCAACAGCAGTGTGTTCATCTATGCGCCGACCACCAACCAGTGGACACATTTCTCGACCGTGGACGAGGACCCGACGTCTCCCTGGTTCGCCAATCCGCTGTCACCCAACTATTTCGAAACGGTGATGCTGCAGTCGACGATCTCGGCCGTCGCCGTTCACGACGAAGCCGGCATTGTGCAGCGCTGGTATGCGCCGCGTGTCGAGAAGCGCGTCGATGATCCGGAGCTTTACGGCATCCTGGTGGCAAAGACTCCGAGCAGTGAGTACCGCTACACCACCGAGAACTCGGGCCTGGTGGAGCGAAACGTCAACGACGTCTACTATGATGCCGACACGAAGACGTACTGGGTCGCGTACGTGACCAAGGGCATTTCGCAGGTGAACGTCGACGCGAAGACGTGGAAGGACTACAGCATCGTGCAGGGCCTTCCCTCCGGCACCGCCTATTCGATCACGCGCGCGAGCGACGGAGCGGGCGGCACCACGATGTGGGCCGCGACGCAGGGCGGACTCGCCAAGCTGAACGCCACCGGCACCACGTGGCAGGGCTACGGGCACAGCGGCGGGCTTCCCGTGGATCGTGTGCGCGTCGTGTATTCGGACGATGGCCAGCGCTTGTGGGCTGGCTTTGTCGACGGCGGCGCGGCCAAGATCGATCCCAGGCCCTGACGCTTCGAGCGAAGTGAAGTATTGAGCACACTGGCCTCCGGTTCTCCCGTTCGCGGGATTTCCGGGGGCCAGTGTCATTTTCAGGGGATCTCCAGAAATTTCGGAAAGCGCGTGAGATTGCGCATCCCGGTGCGCGTCACCAGCACCGTGTCCTCGATGCGCATACCGCCGATTCCCGCGTAGTAGAGCCCCGGTTCGACGGTCACCACCATGCCCGCTTCCAGCCGCGTGTCGTTCATCGCGATGCGCGGTGCCTCGTGAATCTCGAGTCCGAGGCCGTGGCCCGTGCCGTGAAAGAATCCCTGCATGCGCCCGTCGATGTTGCCGGTCTTGAAACCACGCTTCTCGAACAGGGCGAGGATGGCGCCGTGAATGTCGCTGGCCACGACACCGGGTTTGATCATGCGCAGCGCGCCACGCTGTCCGGCCAGCACGGCGTCGTACATCTCGCGAACGCGCGGGCGCGGTCTTCCTTTGACCACGGTACGCGTGATGTCCGCGAAGTAGCCGGTTTTTTCCGAGCGCGGGAAGATGTCGATGATCACCGGCTCGCCCGCGCGAATGGGCCCGCTGCCGACATCGTGCGGATCACAGCCGTGCTGGCCCGGCGCCACGATGGTGTGCGCGGGGACGCAGCCGCGTGCAAAGATCTCAAGGTTGGCGGCACGACGCACGTCTTCGGCGGTGAGCTTTTTTCCGTCGAGCACCACCCAGCCCTTTTTCACGCGCGCGCGGCGCAGCATGTCGATGGCGCGCTGCATGCCGGCCTCGGTGGCGCGCATGGCGTTCACAATATGAGCCACTTCGTCGGGGCGTTTGCGAATGCGCTCGGGAAAGAGGGAGCCTTCCGCGGCGTCGACGCCGATGCCGTGCGCACGCAGCCGGTCCGCCACGCCCGTTGAAAATCCCGATGGAACGTTCACGCGGCGGATGCGAAGGTCTCTCAGTATTTCCGCAATGATGTCCCCGGGCGCAGGCGTGCGGCGCAGGCGTTTCTTCGCCATCGTCGTGTAGTGCGACATCGACAGCACGCGGTGCGCGTTGGATGTGGCGCGGGCGCGGTCGATCTCCAGATCGCTCATCACGTAGATGCGGCGCCCCGACGCGGTCCGGACAAAGACGAACGGGTCGGGCGCAAAGAAGCCGGTGGCATAGAGAACATCGGCATCGGCTTCACTCGCGGCATAGAGTAGTATATGTTTGGATGGTACGGGGCGGGGCACGGTGTCCTCCTCGTGACGAAACCTTTTTTCGGCGCCGCTCATCATCGCAGTCCGATGGCGGGAAGTAAACCGCAACTCATGTCATCAACCAACGACAAACGCATCGACATGCACATGCACTCGACCTACTCGGACGGCGTCCGTACGCCGGCCGAGCTGATCGCCATGGCCAGGTCCAAGGGCCTCGCCGGCCTTGCGCTCACCGATCACGACTCGATCGAAGGCTTTCGCGAGCTCTCGGCCGCCGCGGCGGGAGCGGGTGTCGAGGTGATGACCGGGGTCGAGCTCAGCTGCGAGTACAACGGCAAGGATCTGCACGTGCTCGCCTACGGTGTCGATGCGGACAACGTCGCGTTGCAGTCGCTCCTGCGCGACTTCCGCGGCGCGCGTGAACGGCGCGGCGAGCGCATCGTGGAGAAGCTGGCCGAGCAGGGCGTGCACATCGACATGGAGCGTGTCAAAGCCAAGGCCGGCAACGGATCCCTGGGCCGGCCACACATCGCCGAGGCGCTGATTGAAGCGGGCTATGTACCGGATCATGCGCAGGCGTTTGCACGCTACATCGGCGAGGGCTGCCCGGCACACGTCGACAAGTTCAAGATGCAACCGGAACAGGCGGTGCAATCCATTCATGCGGCGCGCGGACTCGCCTTCGTGGCGCATCCCGGTTATTACATGGAGGACTTCGACGCGTTTCTCCGCCTGCTCGACGCGGGCTTCGACGGCGTCGAAGTGTTTCACCCCTATCACATCCCGCCCGTGATCACGCGGCTTCTGGCGCTCGCGCGCGACCGCGGTCTTCTGATTTCGGGCGGCTCGGATTTTCACGGTTTCGCGGGCCGCGACAACATGGGTGAGCCCGCCGTGCCGCACGCACTCTTCGAACGCATTCAGGAAACTCTGGTGGAACGGAGGAAAGCACGATGATCGAAGCAGGCATGAAAGCACCGACGTTTACGCTCAAGACGGATGAGGGAAAGGACCTCTCCCTCGAGAGTCTCAAAGGCCAACGCGTCGTCCTCTTCTTCTATCCCAAGGCGGACACTCCGGGCTGCACGCGCGAATCGTGCGATTTCCGCGACGAGATCGCCGCCTTCGAGAAGAAGAACGCCGTGATTCTCGGCATCAGCAAGGACACTGTCGCCGACCAGGCAAAGTTCAGGGCCAAGTACGAGATGCCCTTCAATCTGCTCGCTGACACCGACGGCAAGGTGTGCGAGGCGTACGGTGTGTGGAAGGAAAAGTTCAACTACGGCAAGACGTACCTGGGCATCGAGCGCACGACGTTCCTGATCGACGAGAAGGGCATGATCGCGAAGGTTTATCCGAAGGTGAAGGTCGAGGGCCACGCCCACGCGGTGCTGGAGGACCTTTCGTAGTTCTTACCCGCAGCTCCTAACCACGTCTGTGAGGGTTCGGGGCTCGTCCGCTCGGTCAGATCCTCGGCCGGTGAATGCACAACTGTAGCGGCCTGCGGATTCCCTCGCGGGCCGACCCCGAACCCTCACCGCGCAACGTTCGCATCCCCCCCCTGAGCCCCGCGCGAACTGCAGGAGCAAGGACGGATGTGCGTGAGCCCACCAAGCCGGGTTAACTCTTCCTGCGATAACGCAGAAAGAGCTCATCGCCGATGCGCCGCGAGGACACGAGCTTGAGCTGGATGTGGTCGCGCTTGAGGAATCCTTCACCGTCGAGAAACGACGGTGCGCCGCGGCCGCCGATCAGGCGCGGCGTGATGGTGACGTACCATTCGTCGACCAGGCCCGCCTTGGCGAAGGGGAAATGGACTCCGCCCCCTCCTTCGAGGATGAGTTTGTTGAGGTCACGTTTGCGCAGCTCCTCGATCACACGCTCCGGTGACGGCTCCTTGCCGGGCAATACGATCACCTCGGCCACTTTCTCGAAGCGGCGCACCTGCGCGGCGCCGGCGCGCCGCGTGGTGAAGATGATGCGCTTCGTCTTGCCGCCGACAAAGAACGGTCGCAGCGGCAGGTCGAGGTCGCCCGAGAGCACGACGTTGGCAGGATGGGCGGGTTCGCCGCGCCGGATTCGTTTCGCGACCAGGTCGGGATAACGGAGCAGCATCGGATGGCCGTCGTAGCGCACGGTGCCGGAGCCGATCAGGACGGCGTCAGCGCGCTCGCGCAGTACGTCCATGAGACGGCGGTCCGTTTCGCTTCCCAGCGCAAAGCGTTCGCGAGTGCGGGTGTTGATGCGGCCGTCCACGCTCACGGCCATGTTGACGATGACGTGGCTGCCGCGCTT
>DATEHD010000450.1:0-3285 GCA_035279765.1 Candidatus Krumholzibacteriia bacterium
CGGCGCGTCGTAGCCCTTCTGTCCCGCCACATGAATCAACGACGACACATCCTTGGGTAGGCACGACCCGCCATATCCGATGCCGGCATGCAGGAACTTGTTTCCAATGCGCGGATCGAAGCCCATGCCCTTCGCCACCTCGTCGATATTCGCGCCCACGAGCTCGCAGATATAAGCAATCTCGTTGATGAAGGAAATCTTCACGGCGAGAAAGGAATTGGAGGCGTACTTGATCATCTCCGCGCTCTCGACCGACGTCGCACAAATCGGTGTTTCGCGCTCATATAAAGGACGGTACACCTCGCGCATGCGGTCGGCGGCGCGTGCGTTCTGAACGCCGATGATGACACGATCGGGCTCGAGGAAATCGCCCACTGCCGAGCCCTCGCGCAGGAACTCCGGATTGGAGACGACGTCGAACTCCGCGTTCTTCGGTTTCGCCTCGCTGATGATGGCGTGAACCCTGCGCGCGGTGCCCACCGGCGCCGTGCTCTTCTGAACCACCACCGTGTAGTTGGTGAGATGCGCGGCCACATCTTTTGCGGCGGCGAAGACGTAGCTCAGGTCCGTGCTGCCGTCGTCAGCCGACGGCGTTCCCACGGCGATGAAAACCACATCGGCCTCGCGCACGGAGGTCGCCAGATCGCATGTGAAATAGAGGCGCTCGCTGGAGACGTTGTCGGCGACCTTCTCCTTGAGACCCGGTTCATAGATCGGAATCTCGCCTTGCTTGAGCCGCTCGATCCGTTCGCGGTCAATGTCGACGCAGGTGACGTGGTGACCGAAATCCGCCAGGCACGCGCCGGACACCAGTCCGACATAGCCCGTTCCAATCATGCAAATCTTGATCATTAATCGTTCCTTGTTACGCGGCCGCCAGCTTGCGGTCCCAATCCTCGAGCATGGCCTTGAGAGTCTCGCTTATGTCGAGCTTGGGTCGCCAGCCCGTGTGTTCATATATCTTTGTTCCGTTCCCGCGGAGATCTGGCATGTCCACCGGACGGATGCGCGCTGGGTCGACGCGAACTTGGACGGTGACGCCGGCTAGCGCGCATATCTGGTCGAGCAGATCGCGGATGCGGTACGAATTCCCCGAACAGACATTGTAAGTCTCGCCGCTGCGCCCCTTCTTGAGGAGCACGACATACGCGTCGCACACATCGCGCACGTCGAGAAAATCGCGACGAATGTCCAGGTTCCCGGTTTCGATGACTGCCTCGCGACCGCCGCGCTTGATCTCGGCCACCTGCCGCGCAAAGTTGGCCAGCACGAAGTCTTCGCGCTGGCCCGGTCCGGTGTGGTTGAAGCTCCGCGTCATCACCGTGTCGACAGCGTACAGCGACGAGAACATGGCCCCGAACTGGTTCTGGATCGACTTCGCGAGCGCATACGGGCTGCCGGGTGCGACTGCGTGCGTCTCGGCGATCGGCATTTCGTTCGCGGGCACCACGCCGTATTCGTCGGCCGAACCCACCAGCAGCACGCGCGTCTTTTCGCCGCTCTCGCGGATGTGGTTCAGCATGTTGAGCGCGGGCAGCGTGCCGTCACTCAGCGTGGAGGCCGGCTCGTCGAAGGAGCGGCGCACGCTCGACTGCGCGGCCAGGTGCACGATGCAGTCGAGATCGGACACCTCGATAGCTTCGGCGACAAAGCCAGGGTCGCGAAGATCTCCCGAGAGATACGCATCTGCATCGAGGACGTCGCAACGTTCTGTACGGTCTACACCTCGAACGTGGTAGCCACCTACTCGTAGACGCGCGACCATGATCCGCCCGACGAAGCCGTTGCAACCTGTTACGAGAGCTCTCTGCATTGCTGTTGCAACCGCGCGCGTCAGTCTTGGCGCTCGCTAGCTGTTCTCCCGCCAATAGTCGAGAGTGTCGCGCAGCGTCTGCTCGAACGGGATCGTCGGCTTCCAGCCCGTATCGGCGCGGAACTTCGAGCAATCGCCGAGGAGGAGCTGCACGTCCGACGGGCGCAGGCGCGACGGATCCGTCTCCACCTTCACCTTCACGTTGGACATGCCGAGCAACATGTCGAGCATTTCGCGCATCGACCAGCACTTTTCCTGGCAGATGTTGTAGGCCTCGCCCGGCGTTCCTTTTTCCAGCGAGAGCCAGTAACCGATCACCATGTCGCGCACATCTGTAAAATCGCGCTTGGCGTCGAGATTGCCCACGCGAATCACCGCGGGGCGCTTCTTCTTCTCGATGTCGACAATCTGCTTGGCGAAATCGCTGATCACGAACACGGAGGCGCGGCGCGGACCTTCGTGGTTGAAGCCGCGCGTGCGCACGATCTTCATCCCGTAGCTCATGAAATACTGGTAGCCGAGGAGATCCTGCCCCACCTTGCTCACACCGTAGGGCGAGAGCGGTCGCAGCGGATTGCTTTCCTTGATGGGCACTTCGTTCTCGTACACCATGCCGTACTCTTCGCTCGAGCACGCCAGCTGGATGCGACAGTCGAGCTTGAGCTTGCGCACGGCCTCAAAAATGTTGAGCTGGCCGATGATGTTTGTGGAGAGACTCTCGGCCGGCGCCTTCCACGACGTCGGCACGAAGCTCTGCGCGGCCAGGTGGAAAATGTAGTCGGGCCGGGTCTCCTCGATCACATCACGCGTCGAGGAGGCGTCGCGCAGGTCGCACTCGTGGAGATTGATCCGGCCTTCGAGGTGCTGGATGTTCTCGGTGCGGCTGCGCCAGCGAATGACGCCGTGCACATCCACACCGCCCCGCTTGAGGCAGTAGTCGGCCAGGTGGCTTCCAGCGAAGCCGGTGATTCCGGTAATGAGGGCTCGCATGTGACCTTTCCAGGATGGCCGCGGCCGCGGCCAAGGCGGGCTACAGAGTAGGGTAAGGGTATTGGAATGTCAAACGTTGCGCGGCTGGAAAGGTTCCGAAAATCGCGCCGGCAGGCGCGACACTCGTTGACCGATCCGGGCCGGAACGATAACGTCGCGCACGACCTTAGAGGAGGCCCCAATGATGAGAAAATGCGTCGTTGCAACCACGCTGTTTGCCACCGTTTTTTTCGCCGCTGTCGCGGCGATGTCCCAGGATACCAACTACTGGACACTCCAATATGGAACCCGGGGCGAGCTCCTCGGCGGCTGCGTGGTGGGAAGCGCTGTCGATCTTAGCGCCACGTACTACAACCCCGGCTCCCTCGCGCTGGTCGCGGATCCCAAGACGATTCTGACCGCGACCGTCTTCGGGATGGAAACCGTCAAGGTGTCGACGGTGCCGGAGGGGAGCGAGTCGCCCACGTCGCGCAATATCGGCG
>DATEHD010000451.1:0-2499 GCA_035279765.1 Candidatus Krumholzibacteriia bacterium
GGGGCTCGTCCGCTCGGTCAGATCCTCGGCCGGTGAATGCACAACTGTAGCGGCCTGCGGATTCCCTCGCGGACCGACCCCAAACCCCTCGCTCTCCTCTTCGTTACCCCCCCCTATTTTAAGAGTGAAGTCGATTGCTGCCGCAATCGACACCGGGAAGCCCGACGCTTTCTGATACTTGGTCTGCTTCGCCACCGTCGCGCATTCACACCCGATCGGTGTTGATGGCTGCACGCGTTTGTGTCGTTTGCGGCAGCAAACGACTACACTCTTAAAAAAATGGGGATTGCGAACGGTGCACGAGCGAGGGGGTTCGGGCATCGCACCGCGAAGGAATCCGCAGGCCGCTTTCAATGGGCATTCCCCGGCCGAGGACGCTGACTGAGCGGGCGATGCCCGCCCCCGAGCGAGCTCGCGGACGAGCCCCGAACCACGGGCAAATGTGCTAGACCGCGACGTGATTCGGAAGCACGCCGAGCAGCGTCTTGAACGTCTCGACTTTGCCCTTGCGATAATACGTGCGCGGAACCCGTTTCGAGATTCCGCACATCACCTCGTAGGCAATCGTGTCTCCCCAGTTCGCCAGGTCGTGGAACGTGAGCGTTTCACTTCCCTGCGTGCCGACAAGCACCACTTCGTCGCCCGGGATGGGCGCATTGGGCACCTCGGTGAGATCCACCATCGTCATGTCCATCGTCACGCGTCCCACAATGGGAACGCGCGTGCCCGCGACGAGCATGAACCCGCGGCCGGAAAGATGAAACGGATAGCCGTGACCGTAACCCACCGGCACCACGCCGATCAGCGAATCACGCTGCGTTACGAACGAGCGCGCGTAGCTGATCGTGCTGCCCTTCGGAAAACGACGGACGCGTGCGATGCGTGACTTCCAGCTCATGATCGGCGTCACATCGACAGCGGCGGCGGCGCCGAACGGGTGCAGCCCGTAGGCAAGCAGCCCGGGCCGGATCATGTTCATGCGCGACTCGGGGGTCGCGTCGATGGCGGCCGTGTTGGCGCTGTGCACCAGGCCGGGATCGATTCCGCTCGCGCGCAGACGCTCGATCAGCGCGAGAAAGCGCGTGATCTGTTCTTTCGTGAACTGCGGGTCCGTGTCCGAGACCGGAAAGTGCGTATACACACCGCGCAGTCGCACACCGGGCGCCGATGCGATGGCGCGAATGTCGTCGAACGCCGTGGCTTCGGGAACACCTGTGCGTCCCATGCCCGTGTCCACTTCGATGTGCGCATCGATGGTCTGGCCGGGCGCTTCCTTCGCCACCGCCAGTGCGATATCGGTGGATGAAATCGTGATGTCGAGGCGGAGCTTCGCGACCGCGGCGATCTCGGTCTCGAGAATCGGGCTCAGAATCAGGATGTGATTCTTGATGCCCGCCTCGCGCAGTTCCGCCCCTTCGTCGACTGTCGCCACGCCGAACATGCGCACGCGCTCGGCCGCGGCGCGCGCCACCTGCACGGCGCCATGGCCGTAGGCATCCGCCTTCACAGTGAGCAGAATCGACACATCCTTGCCGACGTGGCTCTGAATCCGCTCCAGGTTGTGATCGAGAGTATCGAGATTGATCTCGAGCCAGGTGGGCAGGCGCTTCATGTTCTGCACGCTAATGCACGCCGGAAAACAGGGTCAAGGCACGATTGAGGAGTTTCCGGTTGCGGGAACTGGATTCAACCGCTTTTGTATCAGACATCATCCCACCCCTCGTGATCGACTACCGCGACACGCAGTAGCGCTGGCTCCAGTTTTGACTTCTGGTGCCACGGAGGATGCGCCGGGATGAACACTCGTAACCTGTTGCCTTTCGTCCTGTTCCTTTCCGGCGCCCTGGCGCCGTCCGTGTTGTACGCCCACATCCAGGCACCTCCCGAGGAAATCCAGAAAAACGACACCGGTCCGCAGCGCATCTTCGTGCTGGACGGATCCAACGTGCACAACGTGGGCGAGCTCCAGATGAACGTCGGCAACTGGGGCATGTTCGGCTCCTGGCCCGGCGCCGGTCGGCCGTTCTCGGAAGCACCCTCCGCACAGTGGCCCGCCGGCAGCGGGGTTGAATACCTCTTCACCGCCGGGCTCTGGGTGGGAGCTCTCAAGAACGGTGTTCCCGCCGTGTCCACCGCCGCCTACGAATGGGAATTCCGGCCCTCGCAGGACACGCGCGACATCATGTACCGGGCGTCAGAAGGCGCGCGCGGAGGCAATCGTCAGCCTTCGCTGGCCGCCGATGACGATCGCGACGGCAAGATCGACGAAGACTGGCTCAACGGCTACGACGACGATGGCGACGGCAAGATCGACGAGGATTATGCCGCGATTTCCAAGCAGATGTTTTCCTGCCAGTACACCGACAACCAGCCGTCGGCGACGCAGATTTACACGCAGCACAACCCGCTCAACCTGCACGTGCGCCAGGAGAGCTACCAGTGGGAAGAAGATCGCTTCGACGATTTCGTCGGTGTGCAGTTCTGGATCAAGAACATCGG
>DATEHD010000452.1:0-5212 GCA_035279765.1 Candidatus Krumholzibacteriia bacterium
CATCGTTACCACCGATGGCACCACGCTGCTCGGCGCCGACGACAAGGCGGGCGTGGCCGAGTGCATGACGGCGGTGGATCTGTTTCTGCAGAATCCCGACATTCCGCGCGGTGTGGTGAAGATCGGCTTCACGCCCGACGAGGAAATCGGCCGCGGCGCCGACAAGTTCGACGTGAAACGCTTCGGCGCGCAGTTCGCCTATACCATGGACGGCGGCCCGCTGGGCGAAATCGAATACGAGACCTTCAACGCCTACGGCGCCACCGTGGCCATCGAAGGCTTCGGCGTGCACCCGGGCTACGCCAAGGGCAAGCTCGTCAACGCGATCCGCATCATGGGTGATTTCATTACGCGCCTCCCGCGCGAGATGAGCCCGGAGATGACCGATCAGCGCGACGGCTACATTCACCCCTACGTGATGACGGGCCAGGACAACGCGGCGAGCCTGCGCTTGCTCCTCCGCGATTTCGAAATGGGCGGCATCGAGAAACAGAAGAAGATCATCGAGGGTATCGCGGAGGAAGTGCGCAAGCTTCACCCCAAGGCGAAGATCAATGTCGATATCAAGGAATCGTATCTCAACATGCGCTACCAGATCGACAAGGAGCCGCGCCTGGTCACCTTCGCCGAAGAAGCAATCAAACGCGCCGGCGTCACGCCCAAGCATTCCATCATCCGCGGCGGCACCGACGGCGCGCGTCTCTCATACATGGGACTCCCGTGCCCCAATCTCTTCGCCGGCGGCGAAGCGATTCACTCCACGCTGGAATGGGTTCCGGTGCAGGTGATGGAGAAAGCGGCGGAGACGATCGTGCGCTTGTCGGAGATCTGGGCCGAGCACTCGGCCACGAAGCAGTAGTCGCGCCGCGACGCGGCGGAACGTCAGGAGAAGGAACGCTTCAGGCGCTGCCACGCGCCGATCACTCTCTTCTCAACGGGGAACCGCCAGGGTCTCTTGATGTTGATTCCCTTTTCTTCGCGAAGATAGTTTCTCGCGCGATCGAGCTGTTCGCTGCTCACGAATGGCGGCCATAATTCCTGCGCCTGTTTGAACGCAACCACGGCTGCATCGGTTTTTCCCTGGTGGGCCAGGAAGCTCACGCGGCACAGCGCGACGTTGGACGCTCCCAGCCAGTCCAGATCCGCGATGAGCAGCCGGCGCGCGCCGTTGATGAGCTTGAGACCTTCCTCGGTCGAGATGCGCGAGACGTGATCCTCGAGAGCGTCGAGAACGGAAAGCGGAATCTCGCGCTTCAGGCGAAACGCAACCGTGGTGGCGGCGAGGACGTTGTGCACGGGCTCGATGTAGTCGCGCAACCGCGACATCATCATCGGCACCCAGTACGTTCCCCAGTACTTGTAATCCTGGCACACCAGGAGCGTCTTCCCCGGCATCATGCGCTCGCGCACGATGTGGAGAAGGTGTGACATCCCGCGCCAGGATTTCGCGCCGTCGATGAAGAGTATTTCAATCGGCCGTTCGCCGGGAACGGTGTCGAGCTGCGGCACCTGCCTCTCGTCGGCGAACCGCTTGGCGGTTGCCTCATGATCGCCTTCGATGACTTCGTCGGGGAGCGTGGCAGCGTGCGACACCACGATGTCGTGGTACGTCTCGAGGTTCTTCAGGAAGTACGGCTCGAACGATTCACCGGGCTGAATTGGAAGCGATGAGCGCGCGGCCATGAATTCGCGCCAGAGAAAGTTGTCAACCGCGTGCAGACGTCCTTCGGCGGGACGGTCCGATGCGTGCATTCCCGCGGCGAGACAGATCGTGCTGCCGCCGAGCCACGGCCCGATCTCGAGCACGATGCCGTCGCTCATCCACACCGACGCGCCCAGCCAGTAGAGATACTGCGTCTCCTCGGGCTGGAGCATGGTGGGGATGTCACGCGGGTACGGGAAACGAACCCATTTCCAGGCGCGGTGTTCCATGAGCGCTCATCGTAGAACGAGAAACGGCCGCCGCGCAATGAGCGCGACGGCCGTCTTTCGGCAGCAACGAGGTGGGATTCAACGATAGAGCGACTTCACATGGCCCCACGTGCTCGGCTCGGTGGCAAGAAAGGTTCCGCTGCCGCACGCGCAGGTCCCCGACGGGTTGACTGTCAGTCCCCGCGCCGACACCTCCCACTCCTTGAAATCGCAGTCGGTGGCGAGCGCCGGCGAGCTGAAGTAGGTCCAGCCCGTCGGGTGGGAGACGTCGAACGCACAGCAACTCGCGGTGCCCCCGGGAGCCATAAAGTCAAAATGACCGACGTAGAGCGGCAGCGATACACAGGCGCCCGTTCCGACCGACAGGCCCATCGGAATCTGCGTGCTGCCGATCGTGGCCCACGGCTGCGCCGTGTGGTCATCAAGCCAGGTGGCACCCGCAAAGCACGACGGCAGATAGAGCGCGAACAAGAAGCCCGTCGTCGGGGCATCCCCTTTCAGGAACGCGTGGACCGAGACCACACCAGCTTGCGCGGCGTCCAGTCCGCACGACGACTGCGTGGCATCTGCATATAACTCGAGATGATAATTGGGATTCTGAGCCAGCGCGGGACACGCAAACACCATGACCGCCACCAGCACCAATAAACTGCTTTTCATGACCGTCTCCTTTTCCCAGGGCACGACACGCGAACGGGTCTGGAGGGGGGAATTCGCTCTATAGCGTCGGACAGCGGAGATTGTTTACTGGCGGGCGAACGCGTTCGAGTGCGCGAATCGTGTGCTATCCTTCAACCCTGGCGAAGGAGATGCCATGTGCCGGAACATTCGAACCCTGTCAAATTTTGAGCCACCTGCCACCGACGACGAGATCCGCGCCTCGGCGCTCCAATTCGTGCGCAAGATCAGCGGGACCACGAAGCCGTCAAAGGCAAACGAGGAGTTGTTTAATCAGGCGGTGGAGGATGTGGCCGCGATCGCGCGCAAGCTGGTGGACGACTTTGTGACCAACGCGCCACCCCGCAACCGCGAAGTGGAAGCTGCTAAAGCCCGCGCCCGCGCCCAGGAACGCTACGGCCGATGAGGATCAGCGATACAGAGCCTTGACCGATCCCCACGTGCTCTCCTGCACGGGCAGGGGAATGTCGCAGCGGCACGATTGATCTGCATTGATCATGAGCCCCTTCCCCTGGATTGCTCCTTCGAAAATCGTCGACGTCGGCTTGAGCGGACAATCGGACCAAATGACAGCGTTGATGATTGTCGCGGGGCCGTCCCGTTGGCCGGGCTGTGGCGCATACGCGCAACACGATGAGACCGGCCCGGTGACGTTGTACCAGATCGAACCGAGATAGCGCGGAAGCGACAGGCAGCCGACGACTACATCGACGCCGTTGGTACCTCCCGTAGCCTGCGTATATCCGCCCGCGTTCACTTGCGGATCCCAAACATCGGCGACCCAAACCGAGTTCGTCATGCAAGCCGGTTTCGGGGCCTTGAACTGCACGGCGCCGAAGTAGCCCGGCGATCCGGTCACAACCATATATACTTTGGCGATACCCGGACCGGGTATGGCGAGCTCGCAGCTGGACAGTGCTTCGTCGGAATGGAGCTCGAGGCGGTAGTTCTGTGCGCGTGCGAATGAACTGCAGATCGCCAGCAGGACAAGAGCCAGGATTACAGGGCGCATGATGTCGTCCTTTCGCGGGGCGTCATCATGTTAACAGGTTTGCTAACCCGCGTTCAACTGGTTAGAACACCAGCACAGCCAGGACAACGAGAGCCAGCGCGATACGGTACCAGGCGAACACGTTGAGCGAGTGCTTGCGGAGGAAGTTCAAGAGAAAGCGAATCACGAGAAAGCCGCCGATGCCCGAAGTGAGGATGCCCACCACGAGAGCGATCTTCTCGTCGTGCGGGATGGGGGTTCCGGAGCCGAAGAGGTCCAGCGACTTCTTGAGCACCGCACCGAACGTGATCGGCGCAGCGAGAAGAAACGAAAAGCGCGCGGCCTCGTCGCGGCGCAGACCGCACATCATTCCCGCCACAATCGTACTTCCGGAGCGAGAGATGCCAGGGACGAGCGAAAGCACCTGCACGCATCCGATCGTAATCGCGCGGCCCAGGGTCAGCTTTTCCATGGGCGCATCGTGGCGAAAGCGCTTTTCCACCCAGAGAAACACCAACGCGCCAAGAATCAGCGTAACCACCGTCACGGCCGGATGCCGAAGGTAGGTTTCGATCTGCTTCTCAAAAACAAATCCGACTGCCGCAGCCGGAATGCACGCGATAATGACGTACCAGGCCATACGACTCATGGGGTCGGGGCGCCTCAAGATGCTGTTCACGAAGCCGCGCGCCAACGCCACGAGGTCACGCCAGAAATAAACCACGATGGCGATCAGCGTTCCGAGATGAAGCGCCACATCGAACGTGAGTCCATCGCCGATGTCGAAATGCATCCACGTGCGCGCAAGGATCAGGTGTGCCGAGGACGACACAGGCAGGAATTCCGTCAGCGCCTGGATCAGACCGAGCACGAATGCCATGAACGCAACGGTCACTTGTCGGATCCTTCCGCCGCCACTTCGACGAGCACATGCCCGAACGGCACCTGCTCGCCCACTTTGGTGTGTACGCGGCGCACGACACCTTCCATCGGTGATGTGATCTCGTTGTGCATCTTCATCGACTCGAGCACAGCCACGGACTGCCCGGCAGTCACATGGTCGCCTTCCTTGACATGCAGCGCGATGATGCCGCCCGGCATCGGCGCCTGAACGCGCCCATCGCTCGCACCGCCGACACCAATTGCCGGCGCATCGGTGTCCACGCGCGCATCGGCTCGCAGGTAAGTCCTTCCACAGAGTGAAAGCTGTGTGCCGCCCGCGTTGTTCGACACAAAAACGACGCGCGACTCGCTGCCGAGCATGAACGAGAACGACCCGGAAAGCGGGATCACGTCGCGCACCTCGTGGCGGCGCCCGTCGACCACGACGACGATACCGTCGGTGGTGCGCTCCAGCACGACTTCGCGTGCGATGCCGTCGAGCACGATCTTCGCCATGCTAGCGGCGTCCCCCGATCTCCCAGTTGCCGCCCTGCTCCCAGGGTGAACTTTCGCGCCCCGCGTCCGGTGCGGCGCTGCGACGGCGCGCGGCGCCGCCCAGTCCCAGCTCATCCGCCAGCGCGGCAGCCACAAAGGCTTCATCAGGAACTTCCGCATCACCCGGCCGGAGGACTTCGGCGTGCTCCTCGAGAAACGCGGTGTTCACGTCGC
>DATEHD010000453.1:0-2509 GCA_035279765.1 Candidatus Krumholzibacteriia bacterium
GAGATTCACACGACTTCCCTAGTATGGCGCACGTTCGACCCGCACTCGATTTGTGGTGTTGGGAGGAACAAAACCATTCAAGGAGAAGACAATGACGGGGACCGCGAAAGGTGTATTCGTGATCTCCTTCATGGTCGCCCTCTGGGCCGCAGGCGCAGCGATGGCGGGAACCATTGAAGGAATTGTGAAAGACGGAAAGACCGGCAATCCGCTGGCCGGCGCCGCCGTGCGCGTCGTGAATTCAACTCTGGGTGCGACCACGGATCTCGACGGCAAGTACAGCATCCCGAACGTCAACCCGGGGATCTACTCGTTGCGCGTTTCACTCACCAACTATTCGCAGAAGGTGGTGCCCGGCGTGGCGGTGGCCGGCAAAGAGACCACGTCGATGGACGTCGCGCTCGATCCCGTCGCCAACGAAGGCGGCCTTCAGCACATCGATGATACCTACGTGGTGGAAGATCGCGTCCGCAACAACATCGTGAGCGAGCTGGCGGCCCGCCAGCGCTCCGCCGTCGTCAGCAACGGTCTGACCCAGGAGCAAATCCGCCTTTCTCCCGACCGCGACGCCGGCGATGCGCTCAAGCGCGTTACGGGACTCTCCATCGTGGATGACAAGTTCGTGTTCGTGCGCGGTGTCACCGACCGCTACAACTCGACAACACTCAACGGTGCCACCGTCACGGGCACGGACACGGATACCGACAAGAAGAGCTTCTCGTTCGACCTGATTCCGTCAACGCTGATCGCGAGCACCATCGTGGCCAAGACCGCGACGCCCGATCTGCCCGGTGATTTCTCCGGCGGACTCGTGCAGGTCAACACGCTCGATTTCCCGAACGATTTCATGCTCACCGGCGGTGTGGAAGCCGCGAGCGACAATGTCAGCTCGAACAAGGATATTCGCGTGGCGCCCGGCGGCGGCTCGGACTGGAAAGCCAAGGACGACGGTACGCGCGCCTTTCCCACCGGCAAGACCGGTGTGGATATCGCGAAGGCGATGCCCAACAATTGGGCTACGTCGGGAGACCAGTCGAACCTCAACAGCAACTACGGTCTCGCGCTGGGCGACAAATTCAACCTCGGCAGCGGCCAGTTGGGATTCATCGCCTCCGCCACCTACAAGAACAGCTTCAAAATCGAGGACTATCACCAGCAGCCGACGGCGGGTGGCCTCGACCTCTTCCAGTTCGATGGCAAGCGTTACAGGGAGAAGTACCTGTGGGGCGGGCTTGCCAACGTGAGCTGGCACATCAACGACAATCACCGTGTGAGCATCGAGAACAATTATTCGCGCACGGCCGAGGACAAGGTTACCCAGGCCAAGGGAATTGCCGAGAGCCAGGACAGTACGCGTACGCAAACGATCACGTGGGCCCAGCGCGACCTGTACCTGGGCCAGATCAAGGGCCAGCACACGCTTCCGTTCGCGCACGGTCTCGACATCAAGTGGCGCCTCACCAAAACGACATCGGCCGCGCAGGAGCCGGATCGCAAGTTCGTCGCATATTCACGGTTGGCGAGCGGCCTTTACTTCATGAGGGAAAACTACCGCACCTGGTCGGATCTGACCGAGGACACCCACGGCGGCGCCATCGACGTGGAGTATCCGGTCGGTCAGGGCTCGTTCAAGGCGGGGTACGCCAAGAACAATCGCGATCGCGAGTTCAACGTGGACGCGTACGTGACCGACGCGTCCAAGACTTACAGGACCTACCGCAGTCTCGTGACTCTGCCCATCGACAAGATCTTCGCGCCCGAGAACTACGGCAAGGACGCGGCCGGCCATCAGATGTTCGATTTCATTCCGTACACGGCGCTCACCGGCGAGTACAACGGAACCCAGGACCTGAATTGCTACTATGGAATGTACGACTCACCGTTCCGGATTTCGGGGCGCGGTTTCCGTTTTGCGGGCGGTGTGCGCGTCGAGGATTCGGATCAGGTTGTTCATTCTCCCAAAGCCGCCGGCAGTCCGATCATTCTCTCCTCTGAGACCCAGAACACCGACGCCTTGCCGTCGGCCAATCTCACCTGCGAGATCACGAAGACGTCGAATCTGCGCCTCGGCTACTACAAATCGGTCAATCGGCCGGAGCTCCGCGAGCAGGCCAACGTGGCTTATTTCGACTTCGATCAGAACCAGACCGTGTTCGGCAACCCGGACTTGAAGCGCGCCCTCATCAAGAACTATGACGTGCGTGGCGAGTGGTTCCCGAAACCCGGCGAAGTCCTCGCCGCGAGCTGGTTCTACAAGGGTCTGACCGACGCGATCGAGGAAGAGCTGCTTCCCTCGCCCGATCGTTACGTGCGCACATGGTTCAATTCGCCGGAGGGAAAGAACTACGGCTACGAGCTCGAGGCGCGCAAGAGTCTCGGTTTCGTCACCGGCGCGCTCACCAACCTGGTAGTCCAGGGCAACTACACGCACGTGACGTCCGAAGTATCGTACGAGGAGAAGTACACGGACCAGGCGGGAAACCCGCACACGGTGTCGAAGACGCGTCCA
>DATEHD010000454.1:0-5368 GCA_035279765.1 Candidatus Krumholzibacteriia bacterium
CGCTGGCCATCCGCAACATCCAGGACGAGCTGCGGGAGCGGCTGTCGGAGTTCAACGCCCAGGGCAAGCTGCTGGAGGCCCAGCGCCTCGAGCAGCGGACGCGTTTCGATATGGAGATGATCAAAGAGGTCGGCTATTGCGCGGGGATCGAGAACTACTCGCGCTACCTTTCGGGGCGCAAGCCCGGCGAGCGTCCGTTCACACTGCTCGATTTCTTCCCGCAGGATTTCCTGTGCGTGATCGACGAGTCGCACGTGACGCTGCCGCAGGTGGGTGGCATGTACAACGGCGACCGCTCGCGCAAGCTCACCCTGGTGGAACACGGCTTCCGTCTTCCTTCGGCGCTCGACAACCGCCCGCTCAAGTTTGAAGAGTTCACGGGCATGGTCCCGCGTTTCATGTACGTGAGCGCCACGCCCGCCGATCTGGAGCTGCGCAAGGCGGGCGGCGAGGTGGTGGAGCAGGTCATTCGTCCCACCGGTCTCGTGGATCCGGAGATTTCGGTGCGTCCCGTGGAGGGACAGGTGGACGACCTGGTGGAGGAGATCCGCCTGTGCACGGAGCAGGGAGAGCGTGTGCTTGTCACCACGCTCACCAAGCGCATGTCGGAGGAGCTCACCGACTACCTGCTCTCGCTGGATATCCGCGTGCGCTATCTGCATTCGGACATCGATGCCCTCGAGCGCGTGGAGATTCTGCGCGGGCTGCGCCTGGGCGATTTCGACGTGCTGGTGGGAATCAATCTTCTGCGCGAAGGGCTGGATCTTCCCGAAGTGTCGCTGGTGGCGGTGTGCGACGCCGACAAGGAAGGCTTCCTGCGCAGCGAGCGGAGCCTGATCCAGACCGCCGGCCGCGCGGCGCGGCATGTCTCGGGTCGCGTCATTTTCTACGCCGACACCATCACCGATTCGATGCGGCGCGCGATGGATGAAACCAACCGCCGCCGCAAGCTCCAGCTCGCGTATAACGAGGAACACGGCATCGTGCCACGCGGCATCATCAAGTCGCTCTCTGAAATCGGGCTGACCACTTCGATTGCGGACGCCCGCGCGCGCGATGGCGCCGATGTCCTCGTGGATCCGGGCGCTCCGTCGGACGCGATCGCGGCCGCCATCGAGGCCGAGATGTTGCGCGAGGCGCAGGCGCTCAATTTCGAAAAAGCGGCCAGCCTGCGTGATCGCCTGGATGAAATCCGCATGCAGCTGGCCGCGGCGCGCAGCGCCACGCCGGGCCGGCGGCGGGAAAGGGAAGAGCCATGACGCGTCTCGACCCACCCGACATGGAGCGCATGGTGGCCATGGTGCAGGCGGCGATCACCGAGGACGGCGCGCGCAACGACGCCACCGTGGCGTTTCTCGATCTGGGTGAGCGCGAGGCGGAGGCAACCATCGACGTCTCGGCCATGACAACGCTCTCTGGAATCGACATGGCGCGCGAAGTCTTCCGGCAGATCGATCCCGCGTGTGCGTTTGACGCGCTGCACCGTGACGGCGACCGGCTCGCGGAAGGCAAAACTATCTGCCGCATTCACGGACGCGCGGCGTCGATCGTGGCCGCGGAGCGCACAGCGCTCAATTTTCTCCAGCACATGAGCGGGGTTGCCACGCTGGCGTCGCGCTTTGTCAATGCGGTGGCCGGTACCGGCGTCGTCATTCTCGACACGCGCAAGACCATCCCGCTGTGGCGCGAGCTCGACAAGTACGCGGTGCGCTGTGGCGGAGCACAGAATCACAGGCGTTCGCTCGACGCCATGGTGCTTGTGAAGGACAACCATGTGCGCGTTCTGGGTGGACCGCAGGCGCTCATCGACATCATCGCCGCGCGCGGCCATGACGGCGGTTTCGTGGAGGTCGAGGTGGACTCCATGCAGTTCCTCGCTCAATTGCTCACCGTGCACGTCGACCGCATCCTGCTCGACAACTTCACACCGGGGCAGGTGGGCGACGCCTTGGAGCTGGTGCGTGCGCAGCAGGCCGCGCGTGCGGCTGCGCGCATCGAAATCGAAGTGTCGGGCGGCATCACACTCGACACGGTGCGTGACTACGCGCTCCCCGGCGTCGACTACATTTCTGTCGGCGCCCTCACGCATTCGGCGCCCGCGGCTCACATGAGCCTCAGCGTGCGATGATGCGCGCCGGGTGCGGACCGCTTCCGGCCGACGTGCAGCGACGCCTGGCCACCGCTCGCCTGGGCCGGCGCATCTATTTCCATCCCGAGATTGGATCCACCAACGACGCGGCGCTCGAGCTGGCGCGCCGCGGCGAGACGGAGGGCACCGTGGTGATGACTGATCATCAAACCGCGGGACGCGGCCGTCGCGGGCACACATGGTCGAGCCCGCCGCAGCGCGACGTGCTGATGTCGCTGCTGCTGCGCCCCGGAAGCGACGCGCGGGATGCCCTTCCGGTGACGCTGGTGGCGGCGCTCTCCATCGCGGTGGTGTTGTCGAAATTGCTCGATGTCGAGGTCGCTGTGAAATGGCCGAATGACGTGGTGTGTGCGCGCGGAAAGCTGGCGGGGATTCTGGCCGAGTCGTCGTCTTCTTCGTCGGGACTTGCGCACCTGGTGGTGGGCATCGGCATCAACGTCAATGTACGCGCGGAGGAATTTCCGGCCGATCTGCATTCTCCTGCGGCATCCTGCCGCACGCTCACGGGCCAGGACTGGGATCGCGCCGACATTGCCGCCGACGTGCTGGGCACGATCGAAGCGTATTACGACCGTCTCCGGCGCGACGGCTTTGCAACCCTGCGCTCCGCCTACGAAGCGCGCCTCCTGCACCTCGATCGCGAGGTTGCGTTCGAGCACAACGGGGTGCGGTCATCGGGCATGGTGCGTGGTGTGGCGCCGGACGGAGCGCTGCGCGTCGAGCGCGCGGGCGGGGAGGAAATGCTCTTGTACGGTGAATCCATCGAGGCCCTGGCGTGATCCTCTGCGTCGACATTGGCAATACATCGATCAAGATGGCGCGTGTTGCAGGCAGCCGTGTCTTCGATCGGATGAGCCGCCCGAGCGACGACAGCGCGGAGCGCATTGCACGGCTGTTGCGCCGCGTGGCGCGGGACGGATTTGACGCCGCAGCCATTGCGTCGGTGCGACCGCAATCGACCGCTGCGGTGCGCGCCATGATCCGCCGCGACCTGGGCGTCGAACCGCTCGTTGTGACGTCGCGCGTAATGCTTCCTGTGAAAATCGCGACGCGCCGTCCGGCGCGCGTAGGTGTCGACCGCATCTGCGCGGCGTGCGGTGCGCTGGCAGGAGGGGGACGGAACGCCATCGTGGTCGACGCAGGCTCGGCCATCACGGTGGACCTCGTGCTCGACAATCGTTTCCTGGGCGGCCTCATCATGCCGGGTCCGCAAATGATGCTTTCGGCGATGCACCGGTTCACGGCGCAGCTCCCGGATCTCGCGCTTACGGACGACAGCGCGCTCCCCTTCGATGACACTGCTCCGGCCATGCGGACCGGTGTCGTGGTCGGATCGGCGGGCGCCATCGAGGGTGCGGTGGAGCACCTCCGCCGGAAGGCCGGCGGGCGCCGAATACCTGTTTACCTCACCGGTGGCCACGCCAGGCGGCTCCAAAACAGATTACCTTCCGGCTGGAAGTACAAGCCGGACCTCATGTTGATCGGCCTGGCCGCGATTGCGCGCGCCAACCTCCGTCGCCGCTGAGCCTCGCCCCACCCGGGGCTTAATGAAGATTTTCACTTGTCAGGGAAGCCCGTCCTTCGTAAGATAACTGCCGTTAGCAGTCGGCATCGTCGACTGCCAGCCATGCAGCTTTGAATTAGAACAACAGCGATAACCGGCCGTGGTTCCTCACCCGGCTGCCACCAGAAACCAGAATCAAGGAGGATGCTATGAAGATGGTCCCACTGGGTGACCGCGTGATCGTGCGGCTCCTGGAACAGGAAGAGAAGAAGAAGGGCGGCATCATTATCCCCGACACCGCCAAGGAACGTCCGTCCGAGGGCGAAGTCGTCGCCGTCGGCAAGGGCAAGCGCAACAACAGCGGCGATCGCATTGAAATGGAAGTCAAGAAGGGTGATCGCGTGCTCTTCAACAAGTACGCCGGCACCGAAATCGAAACCGAAGGTGGCAAGTGTCTCGTCATGAAAGAGGACGAGATTCTGGCCATTCTCTAGTAGCAGTTCATTCCAACCAAATCGAAATCATCAGGAGGCCACATAATGGCGAAACAGTTGATCTATGACGCCGAAGCGCGCGAGAAGCTCCGCGCCGGCGTTGACAAGCTGGCCAACGCGGTGCGCATCACGCTCGGCCCCAAGGGACGCAACGTCGTCCTCGACAAGAAATTCGGCAGCCCGACGGTCACCAACGACGGTGTCACGATTGCCAAGGAGATCGAGCTCGAGGATCCGTACGAGAACATGGGCGCTCAGATGGTGAAGGAAGTCGCGACCAAGACGCAGGACGTCGCGGGCGACGGCACCACCACGGCGACAATTCTCGCGCAGGCGATCATCAAGGAAGGCATCAAGAACGTCACCGCCGGTGCCAATCCGATGTACATCAAGAAGGGCATCCAGAAGGCTGTCGAAGCCGTCGTCGAGGAGCTCAAGCTCAAGAGCAAGAAGGTCAAGGACGACGAGATCGGCAGCGTCGCCACCATCAGCGCCAACAACGACCCCGAGATCGGCAAGCTGATCGCGGACGCGTTCGCGAAGGTGGGCAAGGACGGCGTCATCACCGTGGAAGAGGCGCGCGGCATGGAGACCACGCTCGACGTGGTCGAGGGAATGCAGTTCGACCGCGGCTACCTCTCTCCCTACTTTGTGACCAACCCCGAGCGCATGGAAGTCGTGCTCGATAGCGCGAAGATCCTTGTCTATGACAAGAAGATCTCGTCCATGAAGGATCTCCTCCCGGTGCTCGAGAAGGTCGCCCAGCAGGGCCGCCAGCTCCTGATCATCGCCGAGGACATCGAGGGCGAAGCGCTCGCAACGCTCGTCGTCAACAAACTGCGCGGCACGCTCCAGGTGTGCGCGGTGAAGGCGCCGGGCTTCGGTGACCGCCGCAAGGCCATGCTCGAGGACATCGCCATCCTGACCGGCGCCAAGGTCATTGCCGAGGAGGCCGGCCTCAAGCTCGAGAACACGCAGATGGCGGATCTGGGCGAAGCCAAGCGCATCACGATCGACAAGGACAACACGACCGTCGTCGAGGGCACGGGCAAGCCGGCGGACATCAAGGCGCGCGTGAAGCAGATTCGCGCCCAGATCGACGAGACCACCAGTGACTACGACCGCGAGAAGCTGCAGGAGCGCCTGGCGAAGTTGGCCGGCGGCGTTGCGGTGATCAAGGTCGGTGCAGCTACCGAGACCGAGATGAAAGAGAAGAAGGCT
>DATEHD010000455.1:0-8307 GCA_035279765.1 Candidatus Krumholzibacteriia bacterium
GGGAGACCAGTATGAAGACAGCTGCGATTGTATTGCTTCTGGCCGTGATGGCCGTCCCCGCAAGTGCCGCCGTCGTCTGGAATGAAGGATTGAACGGCGATCTCTCATCGAGCGAGTCCGCGCCGACATCCATTTCATTCGGCGTCGGATCCAATCAGATTGTGGGTGATGTCAACGGCTCACCGATCGATCGTGACTACATCACGTTCACAATCGGACCTGGCCAGACGCTCGCTCACGTCAACCTGATCGCGTTTTCGCCCAACAACATCGCGTTCACCGCGTTCAACTCGGGCTCGACGAGCTTCATTCCGAGCGGCGCCACCAACGGCCTGTTCCTGAGCGGTATTCACATCACCACCGCGGATGTCGGCTTTGACCTCATGCCTTTCTACGACACGCGCAACGTGACGACGAACTCGCTGCCGTCGCCGAGCCTCAGCCCGGGCACGTATTGCTGGATGATCCAGCAGACCAGCCCCCTCCTGCAGAGTTACACCGTGGAGTTTGTGATCGACGGTGCGCTCCAGGCCGATGAGAAGACGTGGGGCAAAATCAAGGCGATGTACCGCTAAGATTTCGCCAAAATTGATCTGCATGACGGGTGGGTGCCACAACCGGCGCTCACCCGTTTTTGTTTCTGATACAATTGATGACGGTCACACTATTGAAGAGGGAGTACACATGAAGACCCTTGCAACGGGTTTGCTGCTACTGGCGCTGGCGGTTCCGGCCGCCGCGGGCACGGTCTGGGATGAAGGGACCGACGGGGATCTCGCCACCGATCCGGCCACGCCCACTCCGATCACCTTTGCCACCGGGACCAACACGATCATCGGCACCGTGACGGGCACGCCTGTCGATCGTGACTACATCACGTTCACGATCGCTCCCGGGACGGTGCTCGCACACCTGAACCTCATCACCTGGGATCCCGACGACTTTGGATTCATGGCGTTCAACGCCGGCGCGACGGGCCTCGTCCCGAGCGGTGCCACCAACGCCAGTTTCTTGAGCGGCATTCATCTCAACGGAGCAGATGTCGGGCAAGATCTGATGGTGTTCTTTGCCACGCGCAAAGTAACCACCAACGGTCTGCCGCAGCCGCAGCTCGGCCCGGGGACGTACACGTGGATCGTGCAGCAGCTGGGACCGTTCATCGAGTCGTACCAGGTGGACTTTGTGATCGAGGTAGCGAATCCCACCGAGCCGTCGACGTGGGGCCGCGTGAAAGCGCTCTATCGTTAGTGGTCGGGTAAAGCCGGCGCCAGCAGCTCCGTCGCGGCCGGCTCGTCGTAACTGACGTTGGTCGTGGTAAACGACGTGCCCGGCCCCCAGTCGATGCACTTGAGCTTCAGCATGCGCCGCAGCGGTTTCACATATCCCGAGTGCGGGTTCGACAGACTCTGCGACATGAGCCAGGTGTCGTCGTTGTAGTGGATCACCTCGATCGCGTTGACGCCGGGATCGGGGATGTAACCCGCATACACCCAACCAGCACTTCCGTCCGCATCCACATCGAGCGTTGTTGACGTCGCATACTGAACGATGGTGCGCGGCGTCGCCACGCTGACGCTGTCCTCGGGGTCCTGCCAGTCGGTGAACAGCAGGTAGTTGGTTCCTCCGTGTGACACCACGAACGGATTCTCGCACTGGCCGCCGGTGGTTTGCGCGCCCACGCCCGTCGCGAGGCGCCGCGTGGCGTTGATGTAGCCGGCGCCCGTCCACGTGGTGAGATCCTCCGACCACGCCACCGTCACCACGCCGTAGCCGTTGGTGCTGCGCGCCGTGGCAAACAGAAGAAAGCGATCGTGCTCGTCGTCGTGCATCACAAACGTGTCCCGGCACTGCTGGTTGAAAGGATCGCTGCTATCGGCGTAACGCGTCCAGGTTTCGTCGCATTCGTAGATGCAGCCGTCGCCCGTGGTGCCCGGACAGTGGTTTACGTGCGCGCGCGTCCAGTGCGTGAGATCGCTCGAGATGGCAAGGCCGATGCGCTGCTTCGCACCCGCCTGGATGCCCTCGATGCCTGTATAAAACATGTAATACGTGCCCTTCACCTCGATGACGTACGGTGACCACGCGCCGCCGGCGTCCCACGCACCGGGTTGCGCTTCGAGAGCGCGGCCGACGTAGTGGAGGACCTTCAGGTCGCTCGAGGTGTAGTGCTCGATGAAAAAGGGCGCGCCGCGGCCTTCGTTGTGGAAGAAGAGGTGGTAGCGGCCGGTGTGATCGCGGATCCACGTATGGTCCGCGATGTCGTCGTCTTCGTCGTCAATCTCGGGAAAGTGTTCGTCGAGCGTGTTGCCGTCGCCGTCGTCGTCGTCATTTTTGGACGCGAGCAATACCGGAACGGCAGACGGATCGCAACGAGGGCCGCCGCTGGACGACGTCTGGGACGAATCGTCGCTGCAGCCCGCCAGTGTGACCAGCGCGAACAGCAGGGGAAGAAACCGCGAGCGGACTTCAATCACGGCGCGTCAATTCTAGCACAAATAACGCGACGTTTTTTGTTTGCTGGAAACGCTCCGGGATTTCATCTATGCTCCGGCCCATGGGAGGTACTTACATGAAACGCGTCTTCTTATCAGTGGCCGCGGTTGTCATGCTGATGTCGGTTGCCGCATCGGCGCAGAACACGATGCGCACGACATCAAGCATGTATTCGCAGCCCGAGAGCAAGATCGAGCTCATTCCCATGGCCGGTTATGCCTGGACCATGGCGATGGACGTGTACTTCGGCGCCCAGCTCGGCGAGCTGGATTTCTCCGACGGGGTGTATTACGGCGGTGCACTCGACTACAAAGTGAGCCCGCCGGGCTCGATGAAGGTGGCGCAGGTACGTCTCATGTACCGCCGCCAGGACGGACAGCTCGAAGCGCGCGGAATCACCAACCGCTTCAAGACCGACGGCAGCGTCGAGTACTGGCAGATCGGCGGCGTCACGGGAATCGACAAGGGCAAGACGATGCCGTTTGGCACCGTCAGCCTCGGTGCGACGCACTTTTCTGTGGATGACCTGCACCAGGGCAATCTCAACGTGCAGGGCGGCGACAGCTGGAAGTTCTCAATGATCTTCGGCCTGGGTGTCAAAATTTACACGTCATCCAAGGTCGGAATCATGCTGGAGGGAAGCTGGCCCATCACGTTCACCGACGCGTGGGGCGGCGTATCCGTCGGCACCGGCGGTGTGAGCGCGGGGATCAGCGGTACCGGCGTTTCGCAGCTCGACGTCGGCGGTGGCCTGATCATCCGCCTGTAGTCGCGTTCGCGAACATATCGATATTGAAAGACGGTCGCTCGGAGTTCACGAGCGACCGTTTTTTTTATTGGCGTCCAGGGGCTGGACGCTCGAGTGGCTGCGTGGGCATCGTCACCCGCATCAGCGGACTTCCTTCCTGGTCCAACCGAAAGCGACCACCCACGCTCGGCGTCGCACCCTGGCCGCCCAGGAATTTGAGCGACTCCGCGTGCACCGGCCCTTCACCACTCATGCGACCGCGGCGCTGCCAGTGTCCCCTGGCGAGCTCGGGTGTCGGATTGTACGTAACCTCAAGCCCGACGCGGATGGTGTCGCCGTCCGCCATCGTGAACGTGCCGGTGGCGTGCGTGGTGGCGCCGTCGCGTGCGCCGGCGATCGAATAGCCGCTCACTTTTTCGGGCCGGTACACACCGTTCTCCATCAGTTCGACGCTTGGCTTGCTCGAACCCGAGCAACCGCCCAGGACCACGAGCGCGGCCGCTGCCAGGCAATGCCTGCGCGAGCGGCGTGCGATGTGCACACCCACTTTCGCGAGATGTTTCACGTGTCGTTGACGCTTCTTCCCGGCAAGACTCTCCTCCCTTGTGCGCCCTCTCGCCGCGGATGGTAGCGCTTTGCTCCGAAAAGCGTGATCTTTTTTCCGTACTGACTGCTAGACTGCGAGCCATGTGGTTCGTGTACGTCGTACGCTGTTCCGATGCAACGCTCTACACAGGCGTCACCACCGACGCCGGGCGCCGGATCGACGAGCACAATGACGGCCGCGGGGCGCGTTACACACGTTCGCGCGGTCCGGTGGAGCTTGTGTACCTGGAGAAGGCGCGCGATCGGGGTGCGGCGCTCCGGCGCGAGCACGAGATCAAGCGCATGACGGCGGAAGAAAAGCGCGGTTTGCTCGCGAGGCCACGACAGAAGCGCGCGGCTCGGAAAAAGCGCGTTGCGCCGGCTAGCGAACCACGGTCAGCCGGCCGGTTGCCACGCGGCCGTTCTGCTCGAGACGGTAGAAGTAGACCCCGCTGTTGACCTGCCGACCGCGCTGGTCGCGTCCGTTCCACCGTGCGATGTGATCACCGGCCGGCATCGCGCCATGCACCAGGTCGCTCACGCGCCGTCCGGCGACATCATAAATGCGCAGCTCCATGGTTCCATCGTGATCAATGCGAAACGGAATTGACGCGACGCCCGGTGTGGGATTCGGCATCGCATCGCCGACCCACAGACCGGACAGCTCGGGCGTGTGGCCCGCGTCCGTGATCGTGACAGTGGTTATTGTCCACGTGATTCCAACGTAGTCTCCCGGGCTGCTGGTCTTCGTGAGGTCGAGCTCGATCTTGTCCCCGACAGAAACCGAGACGCCGGTGACTACACCCGCACCGCCGGCTCCCGCCGAAAACAGGAAGGGATTCGCGCGATTGTATGGATCGCCGGAAGCGATGTCTCCGCTCGTCACCGGCGACCCGTTGATGCTGAGACTCCAGTGATTGCTGCGACCGATATCGCGCCCCATCCAGACCCCACCGGTGATATCGATCGTGCCCTTGATCGGACTGCTCCACACGATGTTAGCGATACCGGAGCCCATGCCATTGAACGTGTCGGTCGTGTGGCAGATCACATCACCGGAGAGCCAGTCGTGCGCGATCCCCACCGCTCCGGAGCTGCGAAAGAAGCACGGCAGATTGGAGGTTCCCACGTCGAAGCGTGCCCACGCGGGCTGCGCGGTGGTGAAATCACCGGACAGGCCCTGCCACGCGGCCACATGGGGAAGCAGAGCGGTTCCCTGACGATATGACCACACACCGTTGGAGTTGGCCGCATCGCTCCAGTCCGTCGTGAGGTTGTAAACCGTCGTCGCGCGCGCGGCCATGGGCGCAACCAGGAGGAGAGCAAGCCAGACGTTGAGCGACCAGCGCGGAGACAATTTCATGGGGGCTTCCTTGACGGGAGGCGGAGATACGCGCGGACGGAGTGTCCAAAAGCGAGAGACTGGAAAAAATAGTATCGGCAGGAACCGCTCGTGTCAACGGGGAGCGCTTACATGGCTTCGACGTTCTTGAGCAGTTCCTCGTTGGTCGGATACTTCTCCAGGAGTTTCAACAGCCCTTCGATGGCCTGCGGTGGCGTGGTCGCCAGCGCGCGGCGGCGCAGCTTGTTGATGGTGTTCATCTCCGCGGCCGTGTAGAGCAGCTCGTCACGGCGGGTTCCCGTC
Organism: Candidatus Krumholzibacteriia bacterium; assembly: GCA_035279765.1. Lineage (GTDB taxonomy): Bacteria > Krumholzibacteriota > Krumholzibacteriia > WVZY01 > JAKEHA01 > JAKEHA01. Next base: position 5,472 of record DATEHD010000455.1, read on the forward strand.
TTGGGCAGGTTGATGGCGGGGAAGACACGCGCTTCGGCGAGCGCACGGTCCAGCACGATCTCGCTGTTGCCGGTGCCCTTGAACTCCTCGAAGATCAGATCGTCCATGCGCGAACCGGTTTCGATCAGCGCGGACGCAATCACCGTGATCGAGCCGCCGTTTTCCACGTTGCGCGCCATGCCGAAAAACTTGCGCGGAATTTCCAGGGCGCGCGAATCCAGCCCGCCCGTCATGGTACGGCCCGAGCCCGAGCCGTAAGTATTGAACGCGCGCCCCATGCGCGTGAGGCTGTCGACCATGATGATGACGTCGTGGCCGCACTCGAGCTCGCAGCGCGCCTGCGCCATGCACATGTTGGCGATCCGCACGTGCTGGTCGACGCTCTGGTCGCTGCTCGAGGCCAGCACTTCGGCCGGCACCTGGCGGCGGAAGTGCGTCACCTCTTCCGGACGTTCATCGATGAGAAGCACGACGATGCGCGCCTTGGGTGCGTCGGCGTGAATGGCGATGGTGAGCTCTTCCAGGAGGCGCGTCTTGCCGGCTTTGGGAGGCGACACGATCAGCCCGCGCGTTCCGCGGCCGATGGGCGCGAACATGTCGATGATGCGCATGGATACATTGCCGCCGTTGCCGATCTTGAAGCGCCGGTCGGGATTGATCGCGGGCAGCTCGGCGAAGGGGACGCGTTTTTTGTATGCCTCCGGCGTGAGCCCGCAGATCTGCTCGATATTGGTGAGACGCGGGCCCTGCTTGGCCGTTTCACTCTCCCCGCGCACGACGGCGCCGGTGGCGAGGCCGAACTGGTTGATTGTCTGCGGAGACACAAAGACGTCCGCGCGGTCGGGTTGAAACGACCGTTCGGGGTTGCGGAGGAAACCGCCGCGTCCGTTGACGACTTCGACGACGCCGGAGACTGGATTACTGGGCATATCGATGGTTTGCCGGGATCAGGGGTAAGGGCAGGGAATTCTATACACGGAACCGGCGCCGAACCGAAGCTTTTCTTTGCCTGTGGCGGGAAGATTTGTCCCCGCGCTGGCCGGCTCCGCCTCAGGGTCTACCCACCTTGACCTGCGCCGGCCGGGTGATAGAATCCCCGTGGGCAAGAGAGAGGCTGTTGTGCCGTGGCTCAGAAAGCACGGTCTTCCACATCGGGCCGCGCCAATGCGGCGGTCCTCATCGCAACCGTTCTGGCGCTGTTGATCGGCACCGAGCTCGTCCTGCGTATCGTCTACCAGCCCGAGATCGTCCAGAGCGCGATCCGTTACGACCCCCTCCTGGGCTGGAGTCTTCGACCCGGCGCGTCGGTCCAGACCGTCATGACCGAGCGGGGCATCCACAACCATATCGACGTCAACTCCCTGGGGCTTCGTAACACCGACGTGGCCCTGGCGCACCCGCGCGGGCGGCGACGAATCCTCATCGTGGGCGACTCGATCGCGTTCGGAAGCGGCCTCGAGGTGGGCGAGCGCTTCTCGGAGGTGCTGGCGCGTGAGCTTGGCGACAGCGTCGAGGTGATCAACGCCGGCGTGCCCGGCTGGGGCAACGACCAGGAGATGCTTTTCTACGAGCAGCGCCTGCGCCGCCTCAAGCCCGATGTCGTGATCCTCAGCTTCACAGGCAACAACGACGTGGTGAACAACGCCCTGGGCGGTGCGCTGCTGGAAGGCGGCACCAAGCCACGCTTTGAGCTGGCGGCAGATTCGCTCCACATGATTCCGCCCGCGCCACCCCGCGCGCCCGGAATGGTGACGCGCATGAAGTCTCTCCTGCACCAGAGCCGCTTTCTTGTCTTCACGAAGCGGCGCCTCATGCGCGTGACCTACCGCCACCACGTGCAGGAGGAAACGTCGCAACAGCTGACCGGTTTCGAATCGTATCGTGCGCTGTCCCACTGGTCCGTGTACGAAAACCCGTCCGACGACGCCACCGAAGCCGCCTGGAAGGTGACCGACGCCATTCTCGAACGCTTCGCCGCGGACTGCCGCGCCGACTCGGCGCGCTTCATCGTGTACGCGATGCCCCTCAAGCTGGAGGTGGACGACGCGTGGCGCGCGGACGTGATCAAGGGCACGCACGCGGATGCGGCTCGCATCGACATGGGGTGTCCGTACCGGCGGCTGAGCGCGTTTTGCGCTGCACACCAGATCGAGTACTACTATCCGCTGGATGCATTCCGCGCGGCAGCCGCGCACGAGACGCTGTACTTCCAGAAGGACAGCCATCCCAACATTCGCGGCAACCAGATCACCGCGAGCTACCTGCACGACGTGTTGACGGGAAGCGTGACCGCTAACGGGAAAGAGCCAGCCCCACGGGAACACGCGAGAAGCTGAGCCCCACGATGAAGTCGTTGCCGCGCACGGCTGTGTAAAAACCGGGCGTGAGGCTTCCCACGCTGAACATGCCCGGATACAGCGTCATGCGAAACGGCTGCGACCACGACTGCGACACCTGCACCGATGCCAGCAGAGAGCCGTTGCGATGAAGGAACGCACCCGCGTCGAGCTTGACGCTGGGGAAGAGAGCGCCACGATCGCGCTCGTGCAGCTGATCTACAGCACCGCCCAGGCCCACCGACCAGTCGAACGCGCGACCACCGCGCACGGTCACCCCGAAGAGGTGGCTCATGCCCCAGTACGAAAAAATGCCCACGCGATGCGCGCCGAAGAAATAGTGCAGCCCGTAGTTTTCGCCCGCGTTCTCGAACGTATTGAGGGTCGGATTGTACGCGGGCTGTCCCGACCAGATTCCCATGTGCAGTGTGTGCGAGAAGAAACGCGCGACGTGATCATTCGAGAAGAGCAGTGCGCCGGCGGGATCGAACAGGAGCATA
>DATEHD010000456.1:0-10995 GCA_035279765.1 Candidatus Krumholzibacteriia bacterium
CACCCACCGCGGCCCGCTGCTCAGAATGGCGCGGGCCGCGGGGGGAAGCCGACTGAAGCGGTCGCGGGGCCAGCAACGACACATCAGGCAGCCCCGCCAGATGTGGAGTGAGTTAGGACCGTAACGGTCCTAGACGGGCCACGGTTGGCCGTTATCCGGCCCTTCCCAATTGAATGCGCACCTTTTTCGTCCTATTATCCCGCCCGGGTGTGGGGTGGTCCGCGACCCTGGTTGCCGCGATTCCGGAGACATTCAACAAACGTGGCCGCGCCGTGGAACGATTTGGCGGCCGCCTCCGTATTAGCTCACGACCCCACCTATCTATCACTTCCTGCAGGAGGTTCGGAGAGCATGTATCGACACTTCGGGGTGATCGCGCTATTGGCGTGCCTGTGCCTGGTGACCGGCGCCGCCTTCGCGACCGACCTGACCAACCCGGCAACAACGCCGTCGCTGATGAGCGGTGACGCTCCTATGACTGGTGGCAAGCCGGACATGAAAAAGCAGATGAAAGAACGCCCCTACGCGGAGTATCTGCACCGCAAAGTAGAAAAGCCCAAGGGTCCCTCCGGCCCCGAGCCGAAGTACAAGCCCTGGGACAAGGTCGTCACCAAGGAGCACAAGAAGAGCGAGGGATTGCTCAACCTGTACACCAAGCAGGAAGAGACGCTGCTCCAGATTCCGAAGAGCCAGATGGACAAGCCCATGCTGGCGATCCTCAGCATCTCGCGCGGTATCGGCTCCGATTTCGTCTACGGCGGCCTTCCCATTGACGACATCATGTTCGATTTCCACCGCACCGAGGATCACATCCAGATGCGGCGCCTCAGCACCAACTTCACCGCGGGTGAGGACAAGGCGCTCAACAACGCGCTCAATCTCACGTTCTGCGAATCCATCATCGAGACGTTCCCGATCAAGGCTGAGAAGGGCGACAACGTCATCATCGACGTGAGCGACTTCTTCCTCTCCGATGTCTCGAACATGAGCGCGTATCTTGGCGGCGCGCTGGGACAGCCCGTCCGTCTCGATTCCAAGAAGGGATACCTCGCGTCGATCGCGAACTTCCCGACCAACACCGAGATCGACACGCGTCTCACGTATTCGCCGGGACGCGCGGAGATGCTGTTCCTTCCCAACGTGCCCGATGCACGCGCGATCCAGCTGGGCGTGGCGTGGAGCGTTCGTGAGCTCCCGGCCGACCCCATGATGCCGCGCATCGCCGACGACCGCGTCGGCTACTTCACCACGTCGCACAAGGACTTCTCGCGCGAGAAGGAAGAAAGCTTCTTCGTGCACTACGCCAACAAGTGGCGTCTCGAGAAGAAGGATCCGAGTGCCACCGTGTCCGAACCGAAGACGCCGATTGTGTACTACATCGACAGCACGGTTCCGGACGAGTACGTGCCCTACATGATGAAGGGCGTGGAGCGCTGGCAGAAGGCGTTCGAGGCCGCGGGCTTCAAGAACGCGATCATTGCCAAGCGTGCACCGACCAAGGAAGAAGATCCCAACTATGATCCGACCGACGCGCGCTACAACACCATTCGTTGGAACGTCAACGACCAGGTGGCGTACGGCGCCATCGGACCCTCGCGCGTCGACCCGCGCACCGGCGAGATCATCGACGCCGACATTCTCTTCGAGCACACGATCGTGGCGAACTTCGGCAAGAACTATCGCCGTCTGGCCGAGCCGCGCACCGCGCTCATGCAGGTCGATCCCGGTTTGAAGCAGCTCTGGATGTCGCAGGCGGAACGCGATCAGGAGAACGCGCTCATGCAGCTGCCGTACTTCAAGATGCAGCCGTACGCGATGTGCCAGGCCGACCAGTGCCTCGAGCTCGGCGCCGAAGTGATGCGCCTCTCGATGCTTGCCAACAACCAGATCGAAGCCGGCGGCGTGGTGCCGCTCGAGTATCTCGGCAACGCGCTGTCGTGGGTGACTTCGCACGAAGTCGGCCACACGCTCGGCCTTCGTCACAACTTCAAGAGCTCGGGTGCGACTCCGTACGATGAGCTCAACGACAAGTCGAAGATCGACGAGATCGGCATGACCGGCTCGGTGATGGACTATCCGTCGCCGAACGTGGCCAAGGATTCGTCGAAGCAGGGTTACTACTACTCACCGACTGTCGGCACCGGCGACGTGTGGGCCATCAAGTGGGCCTACATGCCTGTCGAAGGCAAGACCGCGTGGGAGCAGAAAGAGCAGACCGACAAGATCGCGGCGCTGTGCACGGACAAGGGCAACCTCTACGGTACCGATGAAGACACGTACCCGGCGGGTGCGCTGGATCCGCGCAGCAACATCAACGATCTCTCCGACAATCCCATGGCGTGGGCCTCGGAGCGCGCGGCGATTTGCAACGACCTCATGATGAACGGAAAGCTCGAAGACCGTGTGGTGACGGACGGCGGCGACTATGTGCCGCTGCGCTCCGCCGTGCAGACGCTCTTCACGCAGAAGTTCGTCTGCGCCAACATCGCCACCAAGAACATTGGCGGCATGTACACCGAGCGCGCCCACAAGGGTGGCGACAAGCTGCCGTTCACCCCGGTGCCGGCGGCGGACCAGCGCAAGGCCCTCAAGTTCGTGGTCGACAACGCGCTCACCTCGAACGCGTACGCGCTTTCGCCGCAGATGCTGGCCAAGATGCAGGACGACAAGATGAACAGCTGGGAGAACGACACGTTCGCGCCCGGCCGTCGTTTTGAATTCCCGCTGACGGACTGGGTCGAGGCGATGCAGACGGGCGTTCTGTTCAACCTCATGAACCCGATGCTCCAGTCGCGCGTAGTGGAGAGTCAGTACCTCTCGGACGATGCCTTCAAGCTCTCCGAGCTGTACTCGACGCTCACCAAGTCGATCTGGACCGATCGCCTGGCCCCCAAGGGCCGCACGGCAACGTGGGACCGCAATCTCCAGCTCACGTACACAAGCATGCTGATCAACCAGATGGTGACGCCGAGTCCGGTTACTCCGGAGGAGACGGTCGCGCTCTCGCGCCTCCACCTGTCGCGCATCCGCGCGGCGGCGAAGACGCAGCTCGCCTCCAAAGGCCTCGACGATGACACCAACGCGCATCTTATGGAGACGGTTGCGCGCATTGATCGCGCCCTGAACGCGAATCGCCAGATGGGCTATTAAGTCATAGCGAGAGCCGTCGGGCTCCCGAGCCTCTGCTGAACTCCCCCGGTCGCTGACGCGGCCGGGGGAGTTTTTTGCGGGTTGCCCGTATTGAACAGCGCGAGCCTGCTTGCCATGCTTTCTCCATGAGCATTCCACTCGAAGACTATGCGCTGATCGGTGACTGCGAGACCGCGGCCCTGGTGTCGTGCGACGGCTCCATCGACTGGCTGTGCTGGCCGCGCTTCGATTCATCCGCCGTCTTTGCCGCTCTCCTCGGTACACGCGAGAACGGACGCTGGCTGATCGCCGCGCACGACTCACACGCGCACATCACGCGCCGTTACCGCCAAGACACGCTCATTCTCGAGACGCTGATCGAAACCGACGATGGCGCGGTGACTCTCATCGACTTCATGCCGCCGCGCGGCAAGAACTCCGACGTGGTGAGAATCGTGCGCGGTGAACGCGGTCGCGTGGACATGCACACCGAGCTCATCCTGCGCTTCGACTACGGCAGCACGGTACCGTGGGTGAACCGTCTGCCCGACGGAACCTTCCGCGCCACCGCCGGCCCCGACATGATCGTGGTGCGCACCCCTGTCGAGCTGCGTGGCGAGGAGTTCACCACGGTGGGGGATTTCACGGTCGCGAAGGGCGACGTGATTCCCTTTGTCATGACGCACGGGCCGTCGCATCTGCCGCCGCCGCGGCCCATCGATCCGCGAAGAGCGCTCCGCGACACCGAGAAGTTCTGGCGCCAATGGACGAAGGGGGGAGACGGTGGTGGGGTGTGGGAAGACGCGGTGACACGCTCGCTCATCACGCTCAAAGCGCTCACGTACGCGCCCACGGGCGGGATCGTGGCGGCGCCCACCACATCACTGCCCGAACAACCCGGCGGCGTTCGCAACTGGGACTACCGTTATTGCTGGCTGCGCGACGCAACGCTCACGCTGCTGGCACTCATGAACGCGGGCCATTACGAAGAAGCGCGTGCGTGGCGCGACTGGCTCCTGCGCGCGGCGGCGGGATCGCCATCGCAGATCCAGATCATGTACGGGATCGCAGGAGAACGCCGCCTCGTCGAATCGCACCTGGACTGGCTGCGCGGCTACGACGACTCGCAACCGGTGCGCATCGGAAACGCCGCACACACCCAACTTCAACTCGACGTGTACGGCGAAGTCATGGACGTGCTCCACCAGTCGGCGCGCGGTGGAATGAAAACCACGCGCGAGAGCTGGAGCTTCCAGCGCGCCCTGCTCGATCACCTGGAGGAAGTGTGGACGCAGCCTGACGAGAGCATCTGGGAAGGGCGCGGCGCTCAGCGCCGCTTCACGTATTCGCGCGTCATGGCGTGGGTGGCATTCGACCGCGCCATCCGTTCGGTGGAGGAATTCGGATTCGAGGGACCGGTGACGCGCTGGCGCAAGCTGCGCAAAGCCATTCATGACGACGTGTGCCGGAACGGCTTCGACACCTCGCTCCAGAGCTTCGTGCAAGCGTACGGGTCGAAGGAGCTCGACGCGAGCCTGCTCCTCATCCCCACGGTGGGATTTCTGCGTGTGTCGGATCCGCGCATCGTGGGGACGGTGCGCGCCATCGAAAAGCGGCTCCTCGTGGATGGCCTGGTTCGGCGCTACGACACGCAAACGGCCGATGACGGGCTTCCCGGGGGAGAAGGGGTCTTTCTTGCGTGCAGCTTCTGGCTCGCCGATGTGTACGTGCTGATGAAGCGCCATCAAGACGCCCGGCAATTGTTCGAGCGCTTGCTGGCGCTGCGCAATGACCTGGGACTTCTCGCCGAAGAATATGACACGCACTCCCGACGCATGACCGGCAACTTTCCGCAGGCGTTCTCGCACGTGGCGCTGATCAACACCGCGCACAACCTGACGGAAGCGGGAAAGCCGGCGCGCCAGCGCTCCACGCCAAACAGAACTCCCCCGCCCGGCAAACCGGGACGGGGGAGTCGCTCTCGCATCCGGCATCGCGCCTGATGGCGCCCGGCTAGTGCATGGTGTGGCCGTAAGCGTGGCCGTTGCCGTTGCCGTGTTTTTCGCGTAAACGCGGCGGCAGCTCATCGAAATCCTTCACGGCCTTCCACGTTCCACCGATGCTGACACTCCACTCCCAGCGGTCGGCGGCAAAACGGAAATACTGGCCGCCGGAGTAATAGCAATCATCGTAACCCGACACGACGTACACCTGGAGTGTCGTGTCGTACACAAGCACCACATCTTCATCACCCGCGTGATTGCGACGGTACCCGTAAGCGGGGGCGTGCGACGGCGGACCGTTCTTCTCGTCCACCAGCACGGGACCGGATGTGCTCTCTTGGTAGACGACGGCCCGCGTGCACGCGCTGGAGGCCGCGGCCACCACGAGTAACATCGCTACCATGATCCGGTTGCTTTTCATGCAGGAACCTCCTGTGGGAACGGACGGTGGGAGCAAGCATTGGACCATGCAGCATGGGGAGTGATGCGGTCGCGCAAGCCACGACGGCGCCGCGTGCCCATCTTGCGGCGTTGCGCCTCCTCGCCATACGCTCCGCATGGGTATGGCGTCGTCGGCGCGCCTTGCAGCTGGACACGCGGTGCGCTCTGTTCAGTTGTTCGGGGAACCGTAACGGAAGAGCATGCCGGAGGGATCGGTGCCACCACAGAGATAGAGCGCGCCGCCGCGTTCCCACGCATCGAAGAATGTACGCGTGGTGGGCGTGGTGATGAGCGTCCATTTGATGTCGTCGAGCCTCAGCAACGTTCCATTGGCGCCCGCCGCATAGAGATCCCCGCCCGGACCGAACGCGAGCGCATACAACGTCGCGGCGACGTGGGTCTGGATGTCGAGCCAGTTCGTGGCGTCGTCCCTCGGAAGGCCCATGCTCACTCCATTGGCGCCGACCACCACAGCCTGGAAGCTCGCGCCACCGGACAGGGTCATGACGTCCCACAGCGTCGATGCCGTCCCGATGTTCTTCGACGTCCACACATCGTTCGCATAGGTGAGCACGGTTCCGGCGGTTCCCGCGATGTATCCGCCGGTATCCGTCATGCGAATGCCGTGCAGCTCCGCGGACGTTGGTGGTTGTAGGGAGACGGTGTGCCAGTCTCCTGCTCCCCCACGCTCGAGAACGGTTCCGTTGCTTCCCACGACGAAGAGGTGATCTTTGTTGGCGCCGAAGCCGAAGTACTCGACGGTGTTGCCGTTCTCGTGTACCCAGCCCGCGCTCGTGCGATGAAAAATGCGATTGGTGCCGGCGGCATAGACTTCGCCGTCCGGTGCTGTGTACACGGCGTTCAGCTGCTGCAGCGCACCGGCATCTTCGATACTCCAGTGCGACGGTCCTTTCAGCATGGTAATGCCGTCGTTGCCCACCGCTACCAGGCCCAGGGAGGCGTTGGAGGTCATCCCGCGCAGAACAGGAACCGTGCCGCGCGTGTCGGAGCTCCAGTGTGTCCCGTCATAACGAAACATCGCGTTGGCACCCAGTGACCACATGTCGTCGCCCGCGCGTGTGATCGCGTACAACCAGGGAGCTCCCGCGATGCTGTCGCGCTTGAATGCGCCGTTGCTCATGCGGACCACGGTGCCGTTCGCGCCTGCCGCCGCGGGGCCGCATTCGGCGCACACGGACTGCAGAAAGTCGGCGGTGTTGCTCTGCATGGTGCTCCAGTTGACGCCGTCGTAGTGCAACAGCGTTCCGGAAGCGCCGGCGGCATACACGTCGGTCGCGGAGTTTCCGCTCACCGACGCAAGAATCTGGTTGGTACCGCTCGTCATCTCGCTCCACACCGAGCCGTTGTAGTGCAGGATGATGCCGTCGACCCCCACCGCAAAGATGTCGCTGTCGCTCGACCCCCATACGGAAAGCAGCACGCGGTTGGTGCCCGACGAATCCGGTGCCCAGGTGTCGTCACTGCCGCGCAGAATGCCGCCGCCGTCGCCGACCACCACGAAATCCCCCGAGGGCGCGAGCCAGACATCGTGCAGATTGTTTGTCACTCCCGAGTCGCGGACATAGAACTGACCGCTCGTCTCCTGCAACACGGTGCCGCCTTCACCGACCACCACGACCTTGCCGGTGGTGCTTCCGTCGATCGCATAAAGATCGTTGGCAGAGAAATGCGGCAGCTCCGTCCACTGAATGTTGTTCCATTGCCAGATGCGTCCGCCGTCGCCGACAGCAATCATGTTGTCGGCGCTCGGCGCCCATACGCCGTAGATCGTGGCGAAAGCTGGAAAGTTGGTGATCTCCGACCACACCGGCGGTCCGTTGTGGCCGGGGCCAGGGCCGGGGCCGACAGGCGTATCCGAACCGCAGGCCACGAGTGCCGTCAGCGGGATCAATGTCAGAATGAAAATGAAGCGAGCCGGTCGGAGCCGCATACGAATCCTCGAGCGAAACTGTCGAACCGGAGAGGAGGGGATGTTTCTATGATAGGGGCTACGGTTGTTTACGTCAAACTGGATAGTTGAATCCGGTGAGGCGCTCGCTTTCTTCCCACAGCCTGCGCTGCAGGTCGCGGTCATTCGACTCGCGCGTGGTGCCCATCTCGCGAGCATGACGAAAATACTTTCCCGTAACACCCTCGACTTCGGGCGATGTGGCAAGATAAACCGGGGTCTCGGCGCCCTCCGACGGTTGCTTGAAGAACTTGCCCGTCCACTGCCACACCGCGTGCAGCACGGGAGACACGCCGCGCATGAGCCCCGTGCGAATCACGCCGGGATGCAGGCAATTGGCCGTCACACCACTGCCTTCCAGCCGGCGCGCCAACTCGTAAGTGAACATGATGTTCATGAGCTTGGTGTTGGCGTAGGCCTCGTAGCCCCGGTAATGATGCTCCATCTGGAAATCATTGAAGTCGATCACGCCGCGCGTATGGGCGGTGGACGAAACACTCACGATGCGCGACGGCTGCGAGCGCCGCAACGAGTCGAGCAGCAATCCGGTGAGAAGAAAGTATGCCAGGTGATTGACGAAGAGCTGCATCTCGAACCCTTCGGGCGTCACCCGCCGCGTGCTCGTCATCACGGCCGCATTATTGATGAGCACGTCGAGGCGGTCGTACTTCGCGTTGAACTCGCCGGCGAGTTTGCGGAGCGCGGTGGTAGTCGTCAGATCGGCGATCAGAAGATCGGTGGATGCGTCCGCGTATGCGGCGTGAATCCTCTGCCGAGAGCGGTTCCCGCGCTCCTCGGTTCGACTCACCATCACCACGTGGTGGCCCAACCCGGCCAGCCTGGTTGCGGTCGCTTCGCCGATGCCCGACGATGCGCCGGTGACGAGCATGACCTTCTGGTTGGCGCGCAAATCCTTCATTCCGGCATGATACAGTAGCGTCATGTCGGATGCGACCCGCAAAGCACGAGCGATCATTCATGTAGACATGGATGCGTTCTACGCCTCGGTCGAGGTGATGGACAATCCGTCGCTCGCGGGAAGACCAGTCATCGTAGGCGGGACGCCCGAGACGCGCGGTGTGGTGGCGGCGGCATCGTACGAGGCGCGCAAGTTCGGCGTGCACTCGGCCATGAGCGCGTACCGCGCGCACAAGCTCTGCCCGCACGGTGTGTTCATCCTCCCGCGCATGTCGCGCTACGTGGAAATCTCGCGTGAAATCCATCGCGTTTTCGAAGCCTTCACGCCGCTGATCGAGCCCATTTCCATCGACGAAGCATTCCTCGACGTGACCGGAAGCCAGACGCTCTTTGGTCCCGCGCCGGAAATCGGCCGCGCCATCAAGCGGCGCATCCGCGACGAGGTCGGGCTGGTGGCGTCGATCGGAGTAGCGCCCAACAAGTTCCTCGCCAAGCTGGCGAGCGATCTGGAAAAGCCCGACGGGTTCGTGGTGATCACGGAGGCAGAAGCCGAAGCGCGCCTGGCGCCGCTTCCGATTGCGCGACTGTGGGGTGTGGGGAAGAAAACGGAGGCGATTCTCACCGCGGCCGGCATTCACACCATCGGCGATGTGGTGCGCGCCGACCACGCCCGGCTCGAACGCCTGGTGGGTTCGTACGCGGCGCATATGCAGGAACTGGCGCGCGGACTCGACGACCGCGACGTGGTACCGGACGCCGAGGCCAAGTCGATCGGCGCAGAGAACACGTTTCCGCGCGACATCGCCAATGCGAGCACACTGCGCGCGGAATTAGATTTGCTCTCCGAACGCGTCGCGGAGCGAGCGCGCAGTGAAGGGGTGGTGGGGCACACGGTCAACCTCAAAGCTCGCTATGCAGACTTCACAACGGTAACCCGAGCGATCACGTTGCCGGAACCAACCCATGAATCGGTGGTGATTCGCGGCGCCGCACGCTTGCTGCTCGAAGAACGACTCGAGCGCGAAGACCGCGCACTGCGCCTGCTCGGCGTGTCGCTCTCGAATCTGTCACATGCGGATGAAGTGAGCGGGAATCTGTTCGATACGCCGCGCGCCACGCGCAATCGAACCCTCGACACGGTGATGGACGGGTTACGCCGGCGCTTCGGCGCCGGAGCCGTGCGTCGCGGTACGAAGCACGACTGACGGATCCACCTGAAGCGCCGGCCTGGCCCATTTCCTAATTGGCCGCCACGAAGCGTTCGGGGAACTGGCGCTCGATCCCGAAGCTCAGCATGTCCGCAAGCTTCAGAATCTGACTCTGCGCGTCGTTCCACGCCGTGAGATCACCCGGCCAGTCCTGGCTGACGCGCGCCGTGAGCTCGTCGTTCTCGTGGTTCACGTGCTCCTCGAACTCGGCGCGCAACGTGGCCTCGTCCCAGTTGGGATTGAGGCTGCACAGAAACGCAATTGTCTCGCGTCCATTCAGCTCCAGCTTGTCCTGCACGGAGCTCATCTCATCTTTTTCGTTTTTCTTGGCCATCTGCACGGCGTCGGTGAAGAGCATGGCGTGGGTTCGAAACAGCGTGCCCAGCCTGGCCCCGGCGCCGTCGCTGTAGTAGAGCGCCAGCGTGCCGGCGATATCATCCGCGTTCTGCTGCATGCGCCGTGCGAGCGTCTCGGTATCGGGAAGGCCAACGGCAGCGCTCACCATGTACGCATGGGTGAGGGACGCATGGTCCGACCACAGGCGCCGCATCTCCAGGCGCGCTTTCAATGCCGGCGTGTCGTTGAGGGATGCGTTGGCATTCGAAGCAGCAGAAGGCACAGGCTTCGCACCGATGGCCACGACTGCCACCACCACGAGCACGAGTCCGTTGATCAGATTCTTCATGTTGGTTTCTCCTCGGACAGCTCCGGGGCGAACTTGAAGGAAATCTGTCAGGGTAAAGAGGGAAGCGCAATACGGCGAACTACGGGAGGAGATGGGGAGATCAATGGAGAAGGGCGGCAGCCGCGATCGTGTGTCGCAATCCACTATCGACGGTAGGAAACGGCGCCCGCGTAATTCAAGAGGATGACGTCACCATTGGCGCCGGCAACAGGACCGCGACTGCCACCCGCAAATACACGTTCCAGCGGCTGCCACGAACGTCCGTCGTAGTGCAAGAGGCCATCGGAGTAGGACACAAACAAGTCGTTCGGCGTTGAGCCCCACACCGAACCGAGCGCCTCATGCTCCTTCACGATGTCGATCACAGTGGGATGCCATGAACTGCCATCCCAGGACAGAAGCGTATTGGAATCGCTGCCTGCCGCGTACACGTGATTGTCGTCGAATCCCCATACCGAATAGATGTAATCGTTGATGCCGGTCGGAGTCTGGCGCCAGATTCCGTTCTTACGGATGGCAGCGGCGCCGTCCGACCCGACAGCGAACAGCGCGTCGTCTGATCCCCACAGATCCAATACGCCCTCATGCTCGAACGGCGTTTCGACCGGCGACCATGACTTGCCGTGCATACGATACATACGG
>DATEHD010000457.1:0-2827 GCA_035279765.1 Candidatus Krumholzibacteriia bacterium
CGACTTTGGCAGTGGCCTCTTGACCAGCTCGGATTACATCGACATGTTTCTGGCCTCGTTCGGAACGCTCCCGACCGGCGTGGGTGACGCGCCCATGCGCGGAGCGCTGGCGATCTCGGCCTACCCGAATCCGTTCAATCCGCAGACGACGATTCGTTACACGGTGCCGTCGACGGGCCGAGTGGTCGTGGCAGTGTACGATGCACGCGGTGCACGCGTGGCGACTCTCGTCGACGCCGCGAGAGCGGCCGGAAGCTACACGCAGGCGTGGGACGGGCGTGACGACGCGGGCCGGGCGGTGAGCTCGGGCGTGTACTTCGCACGAATCTCGCACGCATCGGGTTCGAAGAGCGAAAAGATTGTGCTCCTGAAATAATGACAGACTACTGAGGTGGCCCCATGCGCCTTCGCGACACTGCTCTCATCATCCTTGTCTTGTGTCTTCCCGCTCCGGTTCGTGCCCTGCCGGCTCATGTATGGAGCCACCGCTGGAACGATCCCGACGATGCATCGTTCTACGACATCGCGGTGGATCCATTTGGAAATATTGTGACGTGCGGAGACTTTTTTAGCGGTCTGACGCTGGACACGCACTACGTGTCAGCAGGCTCCACAGACGCCTTCGTGGCCAAGTTCAATGCGAGCGGCAATGTGGTCTGGAGCCGCCACCTGGGCAATCCAAGTGGCGATGACTTGTACGCGTTGACGACGGACTACGTGGGCAACATCATCGCAGTGGGCGACGACTCGCCCAACAACGCGGACATGGACGGCGTGGTCGTGAAATACGCGGTGGATGGCACGCAGCGTTTCCTCAAACACTATGGAGTTGGCGACGGCAAGTTCCAGACGGTGGAAGCGGTCGCCACGGACCTTTCCAAGAACATCTTCATCGCCGGCGAGTTCGACAGCACGATCGACGTCGGCAACGGTCCGCTCACGAAAACCGACGACGATCGCACCATGTTCCTGGCCAAGCTGGACCAGCTGGGGAACGCGATCTGGAGCAAGCGCTTCGTCATGACGACGGAAGAGGTCTACTACGTGACGCGCCTGGAGACCGACGCGGAGGGGCGGGCGGTGATGTTCGGGTATTTCAACGGCTCGATCGACTTCGGCAGCGGCCCCGTCGTATCGACGGGCGCGCGCGATCTGTTTCTTGCCGAATTTGATCCCAACGGCAACGTGGTATGGGCGCACGCGTACGGCGGGCCGGGCAACCAGTATCCGGGAGACATGGCGCGCAACGAGAGCGGAAAGATTGCGATCACGGCATTCGTCGACGCGGCCGTGAACTTCGGGGGCGGGCTGCTGACTCCAACGACGCCGTTTGATCCCGTGGTGGCGGTGTTCAACTCGGCCGGCACGCATCAGTGGAGCAGGATCTTCAACGGCGCGGGCTCGCACTTTGGGCAGGGAATCACGTGGGCGGCGAATGAAGACGTGCTCGTCTCTTGCATCGGGACGGGGACCATGAACATGGGTGGGAGTCTGCTCACGCCGACCGGTGTGGGATACAGCGTGTTCCTCGGGCGCTACACGGGCGCCAACGGCAATCATCGCTGGAGCACGGTGTATTCATCCACCGGCGGACTGCGGTCATATGTGGAGGAAGACCACGGCAAGATCATTCTCGGACAGAGCGTCAGCGGCGACGTGAACTTTGGCGGCGGCCTTCTGACAGGAACCGGCCTGGGCGACGGCGACCCGTATCTCGCCGAGTTCACCGACGTGTTGTACACCGGCGTGGGCGACACGCCTGTGCGGGGAGCGCTGGCCATCTCCTCGTATCCGAATCCGTTCAATCCGCAGACGACAATTCGTTATGTCGTACCGTCCAGGGGACGCGTGGTTATCGCCGTGTACGACGCGAGCGGCGCGCGTGTGGCGACACTGGTAGATGCCGAGAAGGCTGCTGGAAGCTACACCGAGGCGTGGGACGGGCGTGACGACGCGGGCCGGACGGTGAGCTCGGGCGTGTACTTCGCGCGCATCTCGCACGCATCGGGTTCGAAGAGCGAAAAGCTGGTGCTCCTGAAGTAGACCGCCTCCAAGAGGCGTCCAGGCAACATGTTCCGCCCGTGGTCGGGCGAGAATCCGTGCTTAGCGTTCGTGGTCTTCCGGGTGTATATTCAAGGTGTCATCAACCGGGAGCCTCCAACCATATTCCCGCCTTTTTCGACGGGCTCCCATTCGCCCTACGCGGAGCGCCGCAGTCCTCTCAACTCGGATGAGGTTGACCATGCCTGACGATAAGATCATGAAGTTAGTGGGACATTTGAAGACACCCGAGGACTGCGAGCAGGTAGCCTTGAACGTGGAAGCCAAACAGCCTCTGTTCGCGATTGCGGCGCGCCGCAAAGCGATCGAGATCAAGGCGTCGACGCACCAGGCGACCACCGACGCCGAGGTGCAAGCGCTACAAGCCGTGTACGCATATGAGCGCGTGCTGACCCTGGAGCGCGGAAGAAAAACCCGCGCGACGCGCCAGTGGCAGATGGTCACCAAGCTCGGCATCATCGGCGCCGTGGAATCGATCGTGAAGAGTCCGACGGCAAGCGCCGGCTACGAAGCGCTCGTGAAAATGGGCATGCAGGACATGTCGTTTGAAGCGGTCGTGCTGAGGCACCCGGATGTGTTTTCGGCGGAAGCCGTCGCGCAGTCAAAGCACAGTCTGGATGGACTCATGGCGCCTGCCGCGAACGCGGCGCCGGCGGTTTCCGCCAACTAACCTGCGAACCGGGTATCGGTTCGCGTTTGTAACATCCGAACGCGCGCATGTATCATGGCCTGCATGCGCCCGAAGGCATTTCCGGTTGCCTCTCTC